>JANOWM010000075.1:0-9912 GCA_031417875.1 Candidatus Altimarinota bacterium | reverse complement strand
AGGACAGTTGAAATAAGCCACTGTCATTTCGAGCGAATCCCGAGTACTCGGGAGAAGTCGAGAAATCTAATCCCCTTTCGGAAATGAGAGGGGATTTATTATGAATACATTGTCTTCCATTTGTCTTTGAGACTATCGTCAGAAAATGTATTATTGTATTACTTATTTACTAACAAAATAATATGGAAACTCAACGAATGGACTCAGGTACGGATACTATTTTTATAGTACTCATTCTTCTGATAATTGTAGGATTCATTGTCTGGTGGTTTACTATGTACAACGGCACTCCCACTCCTTCAAGTAAAAGTTCTCCTATCAATGTAAAAGTAAGCCTTCCAACACCTACTCCTAGTCCTAGTCCATCTCCAACAACTCCTTAAATAATAAAATCCCCCGTCAAATTTTTTGCATATTTGTATAAAATCCTATTTCTGGAAAAGATTATTTTTTATCACTCTCCGCTGGAACAGGAATTCCAGGTGGATAAATATGGAGATGCTCCTTGGTTCAATCTTTATTGGTGATCATGAGAAGTGCAGGGGAAGCAAATCCCCCCTGTAATTCCGAAGCTGTTATCGATAATGTCGTGGAGTCTATTGTCACTCTCGATCCATTTTCAAACCGAGTTTTTTTACCATCAGCGGAACCATGATCAGCAGTAACTCCTTTTTTGAAAATCAGGTGTATCACTTCTTTTCATATGTCATCTCTTCCTGGTACGATATCTGTATAATTATCCAAAACATTCAGTGCGAATCATGTCTCTATGTTCCCAATAGAAAATCACCCTCATACTTTCTCCGGAAGTTTAGATCTAGGCTCAGGCTTCTCCGGTTTTTTCGGAGCATTTCTCGGACCTGAAGGGGGTGAATCCGGTCACTCTCTTTGTAGATATATGTGAAAATTGGAAAGGTTTTGAGTATTTGTATACATATAAGAAAAATAGATTACGATTACATGCTACCTTATTTATCCATCTCCGTCAAATAAAGTCTAATAATCCACTCATTTTATCGGAACTTTGTACCCTGAAGGACAATCTACCATATTGAGCGGTCTCGGAAGGGGAATACGTCATGTTTTATCACTTTCTGCGATTACGACTCTCTTGAGTTCTGTGATATAGTCGGAACAGGCTTTCGTGACTTTTCATTGTTCCTCAGTCGGTTGAACTGTCAAAGCAGGAGGTTTTTTGGGTAGAGGTTTTATATTTGAAGTTGTTTCTGTCGATGTTTTTGGATTTTCTGTCATACGTAAAAAGTTAATATAAAGATATAATAACACATAAATTATATTTTGCAATATCTCATACTCGATTTTTTGCATATTCTTCATTTTTTTGCTATGATGAATATGTCTTTACTTTTTTACTTCTCTTTTTATGGAAGCTCAAGCATTCGGAATTCTCGGTGAATGGACCAATCTATTTTTCGGTATCGGAGGTATGGGTGTGATCGCGCTCATCTATGTGATCGCAACCTACAACTCGATCATCGGAACCAAAAATACCGCAAATGAATCTCTCTCCGCGATAGATACCGTTCTGCAAAACAGATATAATCTTATCCCAAATCTCGTCGAACTCGTGAAACAGTACATGGCTCATGAAGCAGGACTGATCAATAAAGTCTCTGAGATGCGAGCAAAGCTCGTTGCATCTGGAGACAAATGAAGCGCTGAGCGTTTTGCCGATGAAAATAGCCTTGCAGCTGGTATGAAATCGATCTTCGCCATCGCCGAAAACTATCCAGATCTCAAAGCAAGTTCGAACTTCCTCGAACTCCAAACTCAGTGGTCAGAGATGGAAGACCGGCTCCAGTGAGCTCGTCGCGCATATAACGCCGCAGTAAAAGCCCTCAATAATAAAAAAGAAATGTTTCCATCAAATATCGTTGCTTCTATGATGACGCTTCCTGTACTCAACATGTTTGAAGCAGAGGAGGCAGCAAAAGTCGAAAAGATGGACGCAAAGGCGATGTTTGCGAACTAGTTTTCAAAAAATAAAAATACATAACTATGTCAATAGTAACTGGCTACCTCTCAAAATCAGGTATAACTGACATGAAGGAAGTCTCCATGCTCGAAAACTTTTTTCAAAACCCTGAAATCATCGGGGAAATGGAACAAGCTGAAAAAAATAGGATACGACGATACGCATGGCTTGTTCCGAGCATTGTTATTATTTCAGCTCTCATTTTCTACTTTTTCTCACTCGGAACTTGAACTGTAAAAATAGAGTATGGCGGAACTAGTACTACACGACCATCCGATTGGTTTGATGGAATAATTTGGGTCGTTATGCTATCTATACTTGTTGCAGGAGGTATTATAAAGATGTTTCACTCGAAAATCGAATGAGCGATAAAATCGAAAATTCTCACTCGCCTCTCCAAAGAGCTCTACTCAAAACTCGAATACAATGAAGGAAAAAAGTATTTTTTTGGTGATGTTGGGAAGCTCGTTTCACTTTGATTTTTAAGATGATATGATACCATAGAAACCATCGAAGATTCCCTTGGTTTTACCATTCAAGAAAATGGAAAATACGTCATCGTTCAAGGATACGAAC
This sequence comes from Candidatus Altimarinota bacterium, assembly GCA_031417875.1. GTDB lineage: Bacteria > Patescibacteriota > Gracilibacteria > BD1-5 > UBA2023 > JABFSX01. The sequence goes on along the minus strand of JANOWM010000075.1, from coordinate 7,340 downwards.
TCAAAACTTCTAAAACCCACAGAGATAGCAAGTGACGACGACATAAAAGTACTACTAATCGATGTTATCTTCTCAAGGCGAGTTTTCCCTCAGCTCGAATTCCCTTAAATTCGAATCTCTTTATCAAAAAGGATATGAGTGACTCGTTTCAATGGAGAAAATATATCATACCAATGATATGAGCTTTTATTGGTGGAGTGATATTTGCAAGCATATCCAATGATAGTATCTTTATGGTACTTGGCTGACTCTTCACATGAGTAGGCAGCTACTTCCTCCAGCATAAATTTCTCCAAAGAAAACGCATTGTTCTCGAAAATCCTGAATTTGAGAAACTCTTTGACGTAAAGTGTGAAGATCCTATCGGAAGTCGGATGATAGTGACTCCATCTTTTATGGATAGACTCGTACAATTTTCAAAAAATAGTAAATATCAGTATGAATTTCTCTACGAAAAAAATTGTTTTTATGTAAAATGGAATGTGAATGATGGATACTTAGAAATCAATACCTGGAAAAAAATTACTACAAATATCGGAGGATTTATAGATTGGTATCTACAAATGAAAGAAATAATATCGCTTATTTTTGATATGAAAATGCTCTATTTTTCAAATACGGTTCCTGGCTATATAGAAAGTAATATTACGCCAGAATACGAGTATTCATCTGAGCGAATATGAGAATCAAATGAATCTTATGGCAAAGATATTGGTCTAGCAATATGATGAAGAATTTTGAGTTCCCTGATTTTCAAAAGATAAAAATACTTATATCTCGTCCTCACTTACCGCAAGATCATAGTCAAATGATCCGCAAATAGTGATAACAGTGATTTTCCCTGCGTAACCTGCTTCTCTGAGTTTTAGTGCGATCGCATTTGGTGTTGCACCAGTCGTAAATGAATCATCGAGAATGAGAATGTGCTTGAGTTCATCGATATTTTTTGGAATCGTGATTATCATACTTCCGAGAGCATTTTTGATACGTCGCATTTTATCACGAATATTTTTTTGAGGCTCGAGAATTCGACCAGCAAGTGGAAGTTTTTCGGCATTGATTTTTTGTACTGATATCTGAAGTTCTTTTTCGAGAATATCACGAAACTGGACCTTTCTTCCTTCCGTAGGAGGAGCGTAGATAACACCATCAATATGTTGTTCCTTGATATAGTTCTCAATTGGTTCAATCGATGGAAAGATGGCATCTCGGAGGAGTTCACTATTGCTATTTTTCTTTCCATACCTCAGTGAAATTGCTCTCCGTGTGCTCCCAAATCCACTCGATAAAACCGATACCGAAGAAATATAAAATTTGTTAAATCCCACTTGCATATTTTTTTCAAGAATGGATTTTGCTGGTAAGGTAACATCCAAAAATCTATTTTTCCCTCGCAAATATTCGATACTTCCAATGAGATCAATATATTCCAGTCCTTTTTGTGCTATTTCTTTCGAAAAATCATGTCTATCATCATGGCACCAAAGAACAAAAGCCTCGAAGCCATAAGAGATCATATCTTCTATATCTATATACATCATATACCTCTGAAAAACCTCTATAATCTGTTCTTTCTCGATCTCTTCTCCATATTTTTCAACTAAAAGTGTTTGAATCTCTGAAAGTATACTCTCAACAGCAATCTGATGAAGAGGAAAATATCGAGTAGCCCGAGCATTTCCTCGTCTCTCGATACGCCGCTCTCGGATAAGTTCTTTGAGGTGAAGATAGACAGAAACATGTGATACACCAAAATTTCTAGCTATCTCTGTCGATTTTTGTCCAGGAATCTTTTCAAGAGAGAGATAAATACGTTCTCTACTAGCGAGTGATTTTTTCATAAATCATTAAATTTTAATAGTAAATCATTAAATTTTAATGATATTATAAAGAAATATTTCAGAAAAAGCAAATGGAAAAATCTAGAGTTACTTTTTCCTAAAAGGGTCTCTGAGGTAATCCACTGGGTGAACTCATCGATCATACCCATATACCTCTTTTGTCCAGGGTGCCATACCAAGTGGATAATCAGTCTCTCATCATCCACATGTATGTTGAATAAATGCTTTCAGTGGCTCAACTGGAAGAGCGATATCTCTATTTGTAAAATGCTCTCCTTTACTCATGAGCGTAAGTTCAGAATCTCCGTGACCTGCGATAATAAGTACGGTATTTCCTCATCCATATGAGACAATATCTATAGCATCTTGGCGAGTGGCATGGCGTACGAGAATGAGCTTCATCCTTTGATCTGGAAAAAATCTCTGTTGGGAGGAATTTGCCATAAATTGAGTGTATCATACCACTCATGAATTTTTCATAATTGTCTGAGTTCAGACTTGGTGGATTTTATCTTGATCCAAATTATGAAGAAGAGCTCCACCAGCTTTTAGCACTGTTTCAGGAAGGTACTGGGAAAAATCCACAATCATATTCGCACCTGACATAAGAATAACCGTCTTATTGGTATCATGTTCTTGCTTGAGGAGTCCTTTGATTTCACCAGCTTTTGAATGAGAAATAATCTGAACATCTATCTTTGTTTTTGATAAAGTTTTTTCAATTTTTCTTGATTGGCGCGCTACTATCTTTTGAATGAGTGGAGAAAAAAGTGATCCATTTCCTATATCGACCAACTTATTATGTCACGCTACCGCTATGTGAAGTAGTTTTTTCATACGAAAATTGTACCATATTATTCGCACTTTGTAAAATAAAAAATCCCCATTCAAGGGAAATTTTCATGAAGATCATATATGTTTCTCATTTCTTTAAAAACGAGATGCTTTCAGCATGACAGAGCATTCTATTCCTCATCAAACGTAAAAATCCCCAATTCAATGGGGATTTTTAATTTCTATTCTTGTTCTTAGCAAATTGAGAAGTTACTACTTCTATTCTTCATCTTCTTCCTCAAACTTCACTCAACGTTCAGCACGGATTTTTTCAGTGATATTGTTTGGAGTGTGTGCATAGTGAGCAAATTCCATCACGTACGTCGCACGACCTTGACTCATAGAGCGGAGATCTGTGGCGTATCCGAACATCTCTGAGAGTGGAACATGAGCACGAAGGATTTTTGCAAGTCCTCGCTCTGTCATCTCAGTAATCTGTCCTCGCTTGGAGTTTAGATTTCCGAGAACATCACCCATATATTCCTCTGGAGTATTGACCTCGACGAGCATGATCGGCTCGAGAAGGACGGGACGAGCTTTTTTCGCTGCTTGGCGGAATGCCTTGATCGCGGCCATACGAAATGAGAGTTCATTCGAATCCACATCATGGTACGAACCAAATGTCAGAGTTGCCTTCACATCCACCACAGGATATCCGGCGATCATACCTCGAGCATACGCGACATTGAGTCCTTTTTCGATACCAGGGATATATTCACGAGGAACGACTCATCCGACGATTTTATTTATAAAGACGTTTTCATCCTCAAGACCTTCTGGATCAGCTATTCGCATTTCAGGAGTAATCGGTTCAAAACTGATAACCACATCACCAAACTGTCCACGTCCACCTGATTGTTTTTTATGTACTCCGCGCTCTTCCATAACCGCCTGAGTGATAGATTCACGGTAGGCAACCTGAGGAGCACCGACGTTTGCTTCGACCTTGAACTCTCTTTTCATACGATCAACTAGGATTTCGAGATGGAGCTCTCCCATACCTGCCATGATCGTCTGTCCAGTTTCAGCATTTGATGAGACACGAAATGATGGATCTTCTTCAGCGAGCTTATTGAGCGCCATACCCATCTTTTCCTGATCAGCTTTTGTTTTTGGTTCGACCGAGATAGAGATCACTGGCTCTGGAAAGGTCATGCGTTCGAGAACGACAGGATGATTTTCATCACAAAGAGTATCTCCGGTACGAGTATCCTTGAGTCCGATGACGGCACCGATATTTCCCGCTGGAATTTCATCGATTTCTGTACGGTTATTCGCGTGCATCTGAAGAAGTCGTCCGATACGCTCCTTCTCACCAGAGACAGAGTTGAGAACATATGAACCAGACTTCAGAGTTCCAGCATACACTCGAACAAACGTAATTCGTCCGACAAATGGATCTGTCATGATCTTAAATGCTATAGCCCCGAGTGATTCATTTGGATCTTGTTTGAGGGTAATTTCCTTCGTGCTGTCATCTGGATCAGTTCCACTGATTGTTCCATTTTTTACATCGAGTGGTGATGGGAGAAGATCCACGACTGCATCGAGAACGAGTTGTACTCCTTTGTTCATAAGAGCAGAACCACAAAGAAGTGGATAGACCGCATCAGAGATAACTCCCTTTCGAAGACCCTGGATAATCTCAGCTTCTGTGAGCGTTCCAGCATCGAAAAATTTGTTCATAAGTTCATCATCTTGTTCAGCTGCCTTTTCGACGAGTTTTGCATGCCATTTGTCTGCATCTGCCTTGTGAGAATCTGGAATTTCCATCTCAACCACTTTTTCACCCATAGCTCCTTCGAACTTATAGGCCTTCATGTTTATGAGGTTGATAATTCCTGAAAAATCTGCTTCTTCACCGATCGGAAGCTGAATAGGAATGACTTTATTTCCAGCAAGACGCTTGATGATTGACTCATATGTCATCATAAATGACGCTCCCGTTTTATCCATCTTATTGGCGAAGGCGATACGAGGAACTCCGTACTTATCTGCTTGTTTCCACACTGTTTCTGACTGAGGCTCGACACCCTGTGAAGAGTCAAATACGGCAACTGCACCGTCAAGAACACGCATAGAGCGCTCGACTTCGATCGTAAAGTCCACGTGTCCCGGAGTATCGATCAGATTGAGCTGAATTCCTCTCCATGTCGTAGTTGTCGCTGCTGAAGTGATCGTGATACCACGTTCCTTCTCTTGTTCCATCCAGTCCATCGTCGCACCACCATCGTGTACTTCACCAATCTTGTGGTTAATTCCTGTATAGAATAATACACGCTCAGAAGTCGTCGTCTTTCCTGCATCGATATGCGCACAGATACCGAAGTTTCGGATCATCTTGAGGTCTTTGGTGGTAGCCATAAAAAGTAGTTATAAATATAAAAATAGATTTAAAAAAATCCATATTTCGCGGGAATAATATGGAAAAAGAGAGGAATGTCAAAAACAAAAATCCCACCTTTTTAGATGGAATTTTTTGATTTGAAAAATTAATATTTCTAAAAACCAAACATAACCCTCGTAAGGATTCTTCCACCAATAAACGTAATAGCAAATGTAAAAATAATGGTTGCGATTGCGTAAATCGTAACAAACTTCCCCATGCTTATTTTACTTTCTTGAATATTCGTCCCCAGAATGGCCTTTGTTCCAAAAAATATTCCAGTAATCCAAAGAACAATAAGTGGTATAGTAAGGTTGAAAGGGATAGAAAGGAATGGTATAATCCAAAGAACAGCGATATATATAGTCGCAAGTCCTGTAGCGAGCAGAATCATCTTTCGATTCAACGCTGGTTGTTTTTGAAGGAGCTCTTTCATTTGAGGAATACGAGCTTTGGCAGAAAGAAATCCAAGAATACTAGCAATAATAATAAGAGACTGCATAATATATCACATAATCATAAATGTCATCATATTTGAAAAGTTAAAAAATAATCGACTCTTTAATATTAGCACACTCGCCCCCCCCCCGTCAAATTTTTTGCATATTTTCGCGAATTGGATATTTATAACTGTAAAATTTGCATTCTTCTCACTTTTTTCTATAATCCGTTCACTTGCTCGGGTGGAGGAGTGCACGTACACTTCTTGCTAGGTACAAAGAAGTATGCTCGGGTGGTGGAATGGTAGACACGTACGTTTCAGATACGTATGCCCTTCGGGTGTGTGGGTTCAAATCCCATCTCGAGCACCAGAATACTGCCTAATAAATAAGTACTGTTCATGCTTCTCGCTTTGTCATCCCGTAGGGATCCCTTTCAAACTCATCTTATGATGAATAGGATTCTCTCTTTCTCATAATTGCAAGAGAAAGAGATCTCTCCGCTTCGCTCGAGATGACAAAAAAAGTACACGACAAAAACCAATAAGTTCGGATTTACTCGCCCAGGTGGTGGAATGGTAGATGTGCGGGGATACGAGTCACCGCGAAGCGGGACGACATATCGAAGCCATACTCCCGAGAATGAGACTTGCGATAGCAAGACGACATTCGAGAGGGGTACACGACAAAAACCAATAAGTTCGGATTTATTTGCCCAGGTGGTGGAATGGTAGACACGACGGTCTTAGAAGCCGTTGCCTTACGGTGTAAGAGTTCAAGTCTCTTCCTGGGCACCATGAAAAATAAAAAACTCCTCATTACCCGAGGAGTTTTATCGTATATCCGTAAAAGTTCTGGAAGGGGCAGTAAAAACTGAACCTTTTTTAAACCAATGCGATACAAAAAGTCAGCTGGCATAGAGTCCTAAAACTTTTCAAACAGAATTGACTCGCCTGGAACTCACAGAAACCTCAACTTGAGTGTCACTGATTCGTTTGGTAGTTCAATATTTTGCTAATTTATTAGATATAATCTTATCTTCTCAGAGGTCATTTCCAGGATTGTATCATCCTGCAAGCAGGGCTTTTTCTCTTTTATACACCATATTTCATCCTGCAAATGAATCACCAACATATGCCTTATAATCCTTATCTGTAAGTGCTAATCGTCGTATTATTTTTGGAACTACTCGCAGGATTTTGTGAAGTGGGTGTATATTTTGAGCCACTCATCCGGAAATACACACAGTATTTGGATCTTCATGAAAGTACTTTAGGTTACTATCAATCCATCAAGAGGGGATCCTTACATCGGCGTCCGTGCTAAATATATATTCTCATTTTGAGCTTAAGAGTCAGCTTTGACGTGCGTATGACAATCATTTTCTCTGCTCTCTCACCACGGTAATTCCACATTGTCTTGCTATTTCTCACGTACGATCAGTACTGGCATTATCTATCATAATGATTTCCATTGGAATTTGTGTTTGAAGTTTGGATATGCTATCTAACGTTCATGGAAGATAGAGTTCTTCGTTGTGGGCGCAAATATTGATACTTACTCAAGGATTCCGAGAAATATTCAACCCATGTATTCTTTTTCTTACAGTATCACAATAATCTTGTAACTCTTTGTCCGAAGGGACTGTTTTTAGTCGATATGCCAAATCAAATTCCATAATTAATCAAATTAACTTACTGTCAACTATACTCAAATATTCTCTTTTTCAAGTCTTTTTTACATTTCTCTCAAAATCCCTACAATTCTCTTTATGGATTCCATTTTTCAAAAAGACATCACTCCGCTCGCCTCACTTCTGAGACCTGAAAAGCTCTCGGA
>JANOWM010000074.1:0-5060 GCA_031417875.1 Candidatus Altimarinota bacterium | reverse complement strand
ATTTTTGGCATAAACTCGATCCAAAAAAGACGTATCGACTCTGGATGTGTCTTGGTGCAAATTTTTGCAATAATGACCTCGTGCTCAATAAATACCGTCTGCATTTCCAGCGGGCCGTAAAGTGAGAGACGAGTGAAGAATGGATGAAGTGAGCGCTGAAAAATATTGTGGAATAAGAAATTCTGCAAATAATTCTTTGAGATTATAGAATTTTCTGTACTATAAAAGTATGCACCTTTCCGCGTATCTCATCTTCTGTCTTTTCGCTACCTTTCTCGCAGGTGTTCGTTATCTTATAACTGATACGACAGACCTGGTCGGACTCGTATGGAATCTTCTTCTCGGATTTATACCATACCTGTTTGCTCTTTGGTACGAGTCAGATAAGCGGAAAATCAGTCGATTCGTAGCCTTTTTCTTTTGGATATTTTTTCTTCCAAATAGTTTTTATATCCTCACAGATTTTATCCACCTCCACAAGTATCCAGAGATGGCATTTTATGATATTGTCTATATTTCGGCGATGGCTTTTGCTGGAATGATCGCGGGATTTGCGTCCATCGAGATATTCCACCGAGAGTACAATATCCATTATCATAAAAAAATAGCCTGGATATTTATCTGAGGAATTTTTACGCTTTCGATGTTCTGAGTCTATATCGGGCGATTTCTCCGGTTTAATTCGTGGGATATTTTTCAGTCACCTCTGGCATTTCTTGAGGAAGTTTGGATGCTCCTTATTTCAAATGGTCAAGTATGGAATATTGCAGACCCTTTTCGGAAATCAGTGAGTCAGCTCTTTGAAGTCGGTGCTATGTGACTCTGGCAATTCGTTCTTCTTTATGGATCGTTTTTCTTCATTGTTTATGTCTATCTTTACCATGCAAAAAAGAAATAATTATGCACAAACACCTGCACGTCATCGGTATCGGAGGAATAGGAGTATCAGCGCTCGCTCGTTACTACCATCATCTTGGATATAGCGTTTCCGGATCAGATGGATCAGATTCTCCGTTTTTGGACGTTCTTCGATCTGAGGGATTTGAAATTTTTACCTGACATGATGCAAAAAATCTTCCAAAAAATACAGAACTCGTCATCTACTCCGAAGCGATTATCACAAAACCTGACCTCTCAGGAGAAGAACAAATCTATGGAAATCCTGAACTCGCAAAAGCAAAGGAACTCGCCATTCGCCATGTTTCATATCCTGTTGCTCTTGGCGAAGTGTTTAATACGAAACAAGGAATTGCCATTACCGGATCTCATGGAAAATCCACGACAACGGCCATGACGACGCTCATGCTCGCAAATGAATACTCGGATAACCCCACGATCGATATTCCTCTCGAAGGTTCATTTGTCTATACGCCTACAGCTCCTGGATGTTCTGCAATCATCGGAACCCAGGTTCCTCAGCTCGGGAATACCAATTTTTATACCGAGATACAGGCCGAGAACTTTGTCATCGAAGCTTGTGAGTATAAAAGGTCATTTCTCGCGTATCATCCGTATATAACAGTTATCACGAATATTGATCTCGACCATCTTGATTATTATAAAAATGTCGATGACTATATCTCGGCTTTTCAGTCATTCGTGGATCAAACGAGTGGATTTGTGGTTATATCTGCGAATGATGAGAACTCTAAAAAACTCAAAATTCCTGATGAAAAGAAAATTATCGTTGACTCTAAAATCACTTATTTTCCTCGCGTGGAAGAAATGAAGGATGGGAAGAAGGAAATATATACCATAGAAAAAATACTTCCAATTCCAAAAATATCTCTCCAAGTGCCATGAGATCATCTTCTTCATGATGCGCATCTCGCCTATACAGTCGGTCGACTTCTCGGCATGAATGATGAGATTATTGTTCCAAAACTAGAATCCTACAAGGGTTCATGGCGACGATCCGAAATCGTAAAGACCACAAAAAATGGAAATATTCTCATGTCTGACTATGGTCATCATCCAAATGAAATCCGCCCGACACTTCACGCGATCAAGGAAAAATATTCGGGTAAAAAACTTCTTGTCATTTTTCAGCCACACCAATATTCTCGAACTCGGGAGTTACTCAATGAATTTGCTCATTCTTTTGGAGATGCTGATGAGCTTATCATCCCAAATATTTATTTTTCTCGTGATAAAAAAGAAGATGTACAGTGGATGACGACGGAAAAACTGGTCGCTCTGATCGTAAAACAATGAGTGAACGTGACGAATGGGGAATGACTCGAAAATACTGCCAAATTGACTCGTGAGTATGACGAGAAAAATCCCAATTCTTCGGTGATTCTCATCCTCGGGGCAGGGGATGTCGACAATCTCAGATACCATATTGCTTAATTTTTCTCTATGAATCTCTCACCTTCGTACCTTCTTTGGACAACCATAACAACTCTCGTACTCTCTCATATAGGAGCCAATTATCTCAAGTGAGTCACGCCACGAGGATATATGTTTTGGTTTACTCTTCTCAATATCGCACTTTCGCTCGTATTTTTCTAAGTTTTTTTGCTTTTCGATTCAAATTTAATCATATCCATTCAGGATACGAAGAATTGATTTTGAAGAGTAGCGTATATATGTATCCTTTTTCTTGCTTTTCACTCCTCTTTCCTTATACTCCTTCACATGAAAAATCAACGATTTGGTATACGAATAGCCGGTCCAGCATGACTCGGGATGCACTCGATTATGGATATCATCGCGAGCTCCTTTTCAGTACTCGGTCATCATGTTATCACGGATAGTGAATATCAGTCGATCATCAAATGAGGGATGAATTTCTATGATGTGAATATCTGTGAGGTATTTCCTTATATCTCTCGAAAAATTGATATCCTCATATCACTCAATGAAAAAAATATCCTCCCAAACCTCGTAGATCTCGGAGAATGAGGGATTATCATCGCGAGTCAAAAATGGATCACCCTCGCAGAGAAAACGGTACCTGATATCCGCACTCGCTACACGATATGTGATCCGGACATTACGGATAAATATGAGAATACCTATCTTCTCGGAGTGCTCGCAGGAATCACTGGAATTGGCCCTGGTGCATTTGAGTGACAAGTAGAAAAATCCTTCAAGCGCAAGTGAGATGATGTTGTCGCTAAGAATATCGCCATCTTGAGAGAGTATAGTCTGAAATATCCATCATTTGAAAAAGCACATATATTTCCACCAACAGAATCTCTCGGGCGGAAAATGACCTACGGAAATAAGGCTCTTGCCTATGGAGCTATCGACTCATGACTTGATTATTTCTCTGCTTACCCAATGACTCCAGCTTCGACCGTTCTCTCTGAGATTGTGAATTCAAAAAAAGTTACCTACCTTCAGGCCGAAGATGAGATTGCCGTGATGAATACGGCACTTGGTGCATCATTTACTGGAGCGCGTGCGATGGTGGCTACGAGTGGTGGAGGATTTGCACTCATGACAGAGGCACTTTCATTTGCGGCTCAAGCTGAGTTTCCGATTGTCGCTATTCTCTCTCAGCGTGCTGGTCCATCTACCGGAACTCCGACCTACCAAGAACAATGAGAAGTGAGCTATGCTCTGACTCCGACTTTTGGCGGAGGAGATCATGTGGTTCTCTGTCCATCGACGATGGAAGAGGCGTACTATATGGGGGGACAAGCCCTCAATATCGCACAAAAATACCAAACAACCGTTATCATCCTCACAGATAAACAGTTTTCAGAAGGAAAAGTCACCATCTGAACACTCACTCCCGCACCGATAGAGAGATGAAAACTTCTGGAAAATCCAGGAACTGAGTACAAACGCTATGAACTCACAGAAGACGGAATCTCTCCCTATGTCCGAGTGTGAACGGAGAATGGTGATTTTATCGCTACATCCTATGAACATGATGAGTATGGTGCAACGACAGAAGATTCAGCGATGAAGATGAAGATGACCGAAAAACGTGCACGAAAACTCCAGAACTTTTATGAAAAAGAAGGAATATCCGGTTTTTATGTGGTGAATCCTACCGCAAAAAAGATGATACTGACATTTTCATTTACCGCTTATACGGCCCGTGCATTTATAGAAGCCAATCCAGAGTGGGGAATGATAGTGATTACGTGCCTCACTCCTCTTGATGCAAAACTTCGCGATACTATAGTCGCACTCGAAAGAGTCGTCTTTGTCGAATCAAACTATACCGGACAACTTGAGGATTACATCACAAAAGAATTCGGACTTGCCTACGTGCCAACTCTTAAAAGAGACCACATTCGAAAATACGACCTCTATCCGTTTTATCTCGAGGATTTTAATGTACTTTCTTAAGACGTTCCTCGTTCCCGTCATTCTGAGCCTGCGAAGAATCTAGGATAGATATGAAAAAACTTTGATACGTCTACATACTGGCTAGTAAAAGGAATGGTACACTCTATGTATGAGTTACGAGTAATCTCTCAGAAAGAATGTATCAACATAAAAATAACCTCGCAGAATGATTTACACAAAAATACCACATACATGAACTCGTTTACTATGAAATCTTTGAAAGCTTTACAGAAGCAATTACCCGAGAAAAATCTCTCAAATGAATAAATAGAAAAAGAAAAATTGAACTTATAGAATCTATGAACCCAACTTGGAAAGACTTATCTCTTGATCTCTAAATCCTGGATCCTTCGTTCCTCAGGATGACGGAAGCCTTAATCCCAATTCTACTTACTAAAAAATTACCATGCGCTCTTCTCTTACAGACATACAATGGTGTCCCGGATGCTGAGATTTTCTCATCATCATGGCGATAAAAAACGCGTTCAAAGAGCTCGGAATTCCTTCTCATAAGCGAGTGGTGGTTTCAGGTGTTGGTTGTGCTGGGAAAGCATCCCAGTATATCGATGGATATGCTGCAGAGACCCTTCATGGTCGTGCGGTTCCATTTGCTACTGGAATCAAGCTCGCAGATCCTTCGCTCACTGTCGTCGTCGTTGGATGAGATGGAGATGGATACGGAATAGGAATGTGACATTTTATCCATTCATGTCGACGAGACCTCGATATCACCTATATTGTCTTTAATA
>JANOWM010000073.1:0-7684 GCA_031417875.1 Candidatus Altimarinota bacterium | reverse complement strand
GGCATTTCTCGTGAGAAGTGCGACATTTTTACGTACATTGTTTATAAAAGGTGTCAGAAGTGCTGTTGTTTTCATGGTACCATTATCGGCAACAAAGAGCGAATTGAAGTTGAGGTTTCATCCAGCATTTCCGATAACTTTTACTCGGGAGATGAGTTCAGATCCACTCGAACTATTTCCAGAAAAATCGATATACCCGAGAGTACTACTCCATGCAAGTCAGGTAAATGATCCGGTTATAGGAAGGTAGTGAACTCAGGAGTAGGTAGCTGGACTTTTGCTATCAAGCTCGATCCATCCGGCATTCTCGCTCCATGCATTTCCAGTTACTTCCCATGGAAGTGTAAGATTTGATGAGCCTCCTGGTGGGGGAATAACATTTACGGTGCTTGCTTCGAGTGAGACATATCAAACGGTTTGTAAAAAGAGATTTCACTTGAGAAATGCGCTCGTATTATCTCATTCGAGGGTCACTCCAGGAATTCATGCGGTCGTAACTTGTGATGAATTCATGAGCGTAATACGGCCTGCATTCCCTCCAGGAGAAAATGTTCCGGTACCAAGAATCGGTCATACTTGTCATGATATGATGGTTGTCGCGGCATAAATTCAGAACGCTCCGCAGACAATAGCGCCTATAGCTAGTAATGATAAAGTATTTTTTTGCATAGAAAAAGTAAGTAACTCGATAGAGAGTACATAGTTTCCGAGAAAAGAAAAGAGTAAATAGATTTTTCCTCTCGACATTTTTTTGTTTTTTGTCAGAATGTGTCTATGCATATTATTATTGATATACGCGATATTGATCCTCTTTCGGGTGATACCGAAATTTCTGGGGAAATCTTTTGAAAACTCTGGAAAACATATTTTCCTCATGATGAGATTTCATTTCTTATCCTCGAAACACAGGTAAAAAAAAGTACAAACTACTTTAGTGTTTCCCTCTTTGGTTCTGCATTCTTCTCAAAGAAACTTACCGCCTCATCAAAAGGAAATCAGGTATTTCGATCGGTAAATTTTTCTCTTTTCCCTCCATACGATAGGCGGATTCCGACGATATCTCATATTTTTGATAATCGAAACTGGCTCTACCCACGAGGAAGTGAATGAGGATTTTTCGGAAAAAGGATGCTCGAGTATCTCTACCGAAAAAAGATAAAACTCTCAAAGAAGATCATCGTTCCATCGATGAGTGTGTGACTCGAATGTATGGAAATCTGGCAAGTACGAGAGGAAAAACTCGAAATTGTTCCTTACTTTTCTCTGCGTCAAAATATCATCACCGAAAATACTGGACTTAAATATGGCATTCATGCTCCATTTTTTCTCTACGATAGTGGATTCGGTTCTGAGTCCAAACTTCTCGATATACTCAAGGCTTTTGAACTCTACAAAGAAGCCTCTGGAAAGAATATGCTCATACTCCATGGATCACCACTCCTAGAACTTTCTCATATTATCCAGATAATTCGAACCTTTGACCTTCATGACAGCGTGAAGCTCGTTTCACTCCTCGAACCATGAGAACAAGAGTGGCTCTACAAAAATGCCCAGGCATGGATAATGGTCGGTGGATATATGTGATGTGGACCTCGTATCGAACTCGCACACGACTATCATCTCCCGATGATACTCTCAGATATTCCCGCTACTCTCGCATACTCTGGAACACGTATTCATCCAAATCATATCATCGATGATTTACCAGAGGTACTTTTTTCACACGAAAAGAAAAAACACCCAAGACATTCCCATGAATATAATGAGTCTGATATTATCGCCGCCTATAAAAAACATCTGGCGGTGAAATAAAGAATACATTTTCTCATTTTTTACTTGACAAAATAATTATTATAGATATATATGTTTTATCCTTAATTTTTTCTTATGCGAAAAATCATATCTCTTCTCTCGTTTCTTCTTCTCTGTATCACTTTTTTGGTACCAAATGTCGACGCTTATGGTGAAAACATGAGACGAAATAAAACGAAGCGTTACTATGAGCCAACCATTATCTATATCTACCAAACAGTTCCATCAAATAATTACAGTTATTATTCAAATCCTGGGTACCCTGGATGTGGAGCCTCAGATATTATCATCGGAGGACAAGCATGGGCATCATGTAATGCTACTAGCCGATCAAATGGGACACCTGGACGTTCTGGATGGTTTTTTGCAAACGATATGTACCCGACATTTATGTCATCAAATGGAGAAAATACTCGCCTTGAATGGCTCGGAAAAGTGCTTCCTGTAGCGGTATGGTGAGATGGCCCATGTGCTGATGGATATAGGCTCCCTACTCGTGGAGAATGGGAAACCGCTACCTACTACGCTCGTCAAAACAACACTTCGATCACGAACCTTCTTTCTCTTCCTCGCAATGGTGGATATCGTGGATACAAGGATACAAGTGGTGATGTCCGTATCGAGGCACGTACTGATGTAGCTGGAAGTTACTGGTCAAGTACCTACAGTTACAATGGCGGATATTACCCTATGATGATGAAAATAGGAACTGTTTATCAAAATTACCGTACTGATGGAACCTACTCTCCATATAGTTCTTACGGTTATAACTGGCAATACACTGACTCTGGACTCGAACTGATATGAGGAACTTCGACCGATATTGCGAATGTCAGGTGTATTAGGAAGTAATATATGATACCGTCAATCGAAAAAGTCTCTCTTTCATAGGGAGATTTTTCTATTTTATTCACTCTGTGGTATACTTTTTGAGAACTTACTATTTGCTATGAAAGGATATCTCGTGTGACTTTTTTTATTTTTATCAGTTGCTACCTCCGTTATTTGATGGATATTTTTTCGTAATATCTCTATTGTAAGTACGAAAACCCCTATTAATAGCGTAAAAATCGAAACGTATGCCGAAATCAAAAAAGAAGAAGAAAAGATAAAAAAGGATGACGCATATTGGTATAATAAGGCTATTTCTACAAAAGATTCACTCTCGTGTGAACATATCGAAGACACAGGGAAAAAATGAACATGTAAAGATATGATCCTTGCCCTTCGGGCTCTCGCAGAAAAAGATGTAAATATATGCGGAAGTATTATTAATGAATCACTCAAAAAGGAATGCGAAGAAAAGATAGTACGAGAAAATGCTGAAATAACTGGTGATAAAACCCTTTGTGAGAGTCTTTCTCCTGCAAATGCAAATGAGTGTCGACTTTCTATAGATGAAACGAATTTTAAAATTCATCTCTCTGAAAGAACTCTGACAGAATCATTTTGTCAGAGTCTCGATATATCGATAAGGAAAGTATGTACCGACGCTCTCTTAAAAGATAAAAATGAATGAACCTATAAAAATGCGGTTTCTACTGGAGACAAGGAAAGTTGTTCTCTTATCCCCACTGAAAATGAACGAATGCTCTGTCTCGATACTATTACTCTCAAAACGGCACTTTCTTCTAATGACCAACTCGAATGTAAAAACATCACCGAAGAAAAAAAGAGACTCTATTGTGAAACAACCCTCCAAAAGGTCGATGACTGATATAAACTCAGAGAATATATAAGCCGTCAAAACCTCGAATGATGCGCATCTCTTAAGAGTCCTATCTATAAAAACCGCTGTACAGAAAGTATCATTTTTAGTCTCGTACGCCAAAATAAAGATACAAATCTCTGTCAGAGTCTTTCTGGAAGTGTCCTCAAATCCGCATGTGAAAATCTCGCAAAATAAAATCATGTTCAAACATTTCTTTCTCATTTTCGGTTTTTTACTTCTTCTCTGCTGAGAGGAGATCGGAAATGCGACTGTCCTATATACTCCAGCGCCTTTTATCTGACTCACTTGATCAAATAGTGACGTGAGATTTGATGTCGCATGAGTTATCTTTGATGCTGGTACCACTGCCGGAAAACCAGAACTCGATACGAGTACCAAAAATCTTGTTGGTTCATTTTATATGAGTGGTATTGGTTGGTGAATGCTCCAGACTGGAAGCTACCAAGTAGCTATTAACTGCGCGAGTATGCCACTCTCAGATCTCACCGCAAATTGTCACCTCACAGGAAGTGGATGGGCAGAGTCTATCTGAGAACTTGGATTCTCATGAGTCGAATATGTTCCATCACTCTGAGTTCTCTCAGGAACTATTCGAAGTTTTGTTTGAGATCTGAGTCTCAGTGGGATATTTCTTCCTCTCAAGCCGAGTTACCTTGAGCAGAACCTCGATAAAATACCCACTAATCATGAAATGCTTCTTTTCATTTCTTGAGCATTTTCCTATAATGAAGGACTGTGGGAATTGACGATATCCCCACACAAGGCTGTAAGTCCTCGAATACTTATTTCGAGTAATACTGGAACTTTTTCTCTCACGGATTTTTCTCTCGCAGATACGTATACTCTCACACTCGAAGATCCTGATGGAAGTACGACAGTATGGGACACTCAAATCCTCCCTGGAGCTTTTTCACTGACACTCGCTCCGAGTGGATATTTTCTCGAAGTATTTTGTACGAATCATCCTCTCGATTGTCCAGATGGAGCGACTCTGAGTCCAACTGAACTCGTCAAAACTGGAAATAATCTCGTATGAGATGGCGAATCATACTATCATTTTCGTCTCAAAAGTCGTGACCAATATGGTAACCTTATAAATACTGGAACGGTAAATATCTCGTATGTTACGACTATAAAAACCGTTCAGTTTGAAGAAGATGGTTCTACGCTGGGACCATCCATTTTTCTTCCGAGCCTTCCCGGATGAGCCGTTATCCTCTCATGAGGTGTCCTCACTAATTTTTTGGATGGAACGAGTGCTGGAAATGCCATTGCTCTTCTCGGTCAAGACATACTCTATAGTATAGGAAGCAGTGCTCCTTCTGATACGGAAAATGAAGTTAAACTCCTAGACATTACCTATACGAGCCCACTTGGAATCTCGACACCACTTTCATGAGTTGATACTTCGCCACTCATTTTCCGTCCATGGTTTGTCGCGACCACTTCGACTCTTATAAATGATATTCAGATAGGAGAAAAACACGAATTTCACGTAGATATCGTCAATAATTCTCCCCTTATTTCCAATGTGCCGTACATCTTTAGTTTTCTCTCTGTCGGAGACAATGCTTTCTGAGCATTTCGTGATTTTACTTCCTCGGATATCAGCATTTCATGTCAGGCATACGCACAAGAACTTTCACTTTATAGTTGACTCTGTGACTGGTCAATCCTTGGCTGATTTGTAACACCTTCTGTTTTTGAAGTGGAGACAAAAACGAGTTTTGATTTTACTGGATCGTATGCCCCTATGAGTCGTTATCCGATAAAAGAAGATGTCACATGAGAAAATGTTATATCATACCTCGCACTTGATACTCTCGGAATTCCCACATCTATCGCTTATAAATGAACTAAATCATTATTTGGAGAATCGGTCTTTAGAAATTCTTGAATCAAAATTCTCGGGGAAAATAATGGTCTCGGTGAATATGGAGATATCTCCCTCGATGGAAATGGAAAAGTAAAATATCTCGACCAGGTAAGAAAAAATATTTCTCTCCTTTCTCGCAATCGTACATCGTATGCTGATGTAGATTATGAGGTCATTACTGGGGATACTATTCTCACAGCCAATTCATTTAACTCCAAAAGAACCATTATTGTTCTCGGGGGAAAAGTAACTGTGAGTGAAAATATACCAGATAAGCCACTTCCTATGGCCATCATCAGCCTCTCTGATACTCTCGGAAATGGTGGAACAATCGAGATTGACCCAAGTGTCACCGATATTTGAGCCACCCTGATTACTGACAGACACGTTTCCACGAGTGGAGATAAACAACTCTATATCCACGGCTCGATTATATCATCCAATACGCTCGGTGATACTTTAGCGCAAATATGTCCATATTACGTCTCTGTCGTTTGTGATGTTACAGAAGCCGCAAAATACGATATCGAAAAGCTCCGTGAGTGATTTATCTATCTTGCCAATACTACTGGAAAAACGGCAGTGAGTGAGGCAGCGAAAGCATATCCACATACGGCGATTATTATCGAACATGATGCAAATGTGATTATAAATCCTCCACCAGGACTTTAAAAATTTGTAAAAACTCCTTTTTTTCATACAATAAAGACGAATTTATCTTTCTTCTATGTTTAAAGTATTTGGTGTTTCTGATATCGATGGAAAAACTACGAATACTCATGAAAATGAGTGAAGCCATACCGATAATCACGCTCATGAAAATCACGAAATCGATGTAGAAATCCGTGAGTGAAAAGATCATGAGACAGATATCGGCCAAATCGCACTCGATATCCTCGATTGTCCGAGCTCGATCATCATCGTCGCACCAATTGCGTGAGTTGATCCAGCACTTATCGATATTGCCCTGTCTCGAAATATTCTCACTATTTCATGAAACCGTGCTCAGTCACCTATCTATCTCGATGCTAAACGAATGCTCGTAGAAGAATGCTTCTATGGATCTTTTTCCAGATCTGTCATCCTCCCCGAAAACCTCGCTTTTGACAAGATCAAGGCAACCATCGAACACAATGTCATTATGATCGAAATTCCAAAGCTTACCCTCATTTCCAAAACCATCAAGATTGGAAACCAATAACCATTTTACCTCTCATGTTTTTCCGCAAAAAAGATAACCTCGAACAAAGCGACAATGTCGCTAAAAAAAGTATCAAACATATGGATGCGGTTGTCACGTGAATCATCCTCTGAAGTATCGTCTGATCTATTTATGGAGTCAAAAAGCTCAAAGACAAAGAACATTCGGAAGAGAATATCCATAAAGAAATGTCTGTTTCAAAACAAAAATCATTCCTAAAAAAACTCTTCTTTTGGAAATAATGCAAAAATTCGCATGTATGAAATTTTCTCGATTTTTTATTCTCTTCTTTTTACTGTTTGGTATTTTCATAGACCGGTGATTTTCGGGTGAAATATCATGTCCGAGTGAAAAATGAAAGAAGCTCACAGCCGAAGAAATCGGATGAAAAATCCAAGCATGTCTCGACGCACGAGATGCCTGAAAAGAAGCCAGTATCACGGATTTTTACTGTCCGAGTGGGGATTTCACGTATGCTGATGGTCGACCCCTCGATAAAGATACGATTCCCTACCATATCTCTGTAGCGCTTCTTTTCTCTGAAATTGATAAGGATGCCCTTTCTTACATGTGTGATCTACGAGAGCTTCGCAAAAAAGATGCAGTAGAATGGACGGAAGATCTCAGAAAAAACCTCGAACTTACCGGCCCTCCAGAATCAAATCCATTTGCTGTTCGTTATCGTCAAGTGTGCAATTTTTCATATATTGCCGATCGAATCAATACGGATAATAAAAAATGGGTAGTCTCAACTGAAACCTATCCTCAGAGTATTTGCCAAAGACTCGCAG
Source organism: Candidatus Altimarinota bacterium (assembly GCA_031417875.1). Taxonomy (GTDB): domain Bacteria; phylum Patescibacteriota; class Gracilibacteria; order BD1-5; family UBA2023; genus JABFSX01. The sequence continues at coordinate 272 of JANOWM010000073.1, read as the reverse complement.
ATAAAAAAGCGCTTTCTTGGGATATCATGGGAAAAATCCTCATGTGAGAAGGCATATCAAAGTGAGCCCAAAATGAAAAAGATGAATTTATGGATAAAGTAAAGTGAAAATATACGAGTATTTATGATAAGTATCTTCGCTACAAACGTATCGCAGAACGTGCTATCAAGTGACTCACTGCCCTCGCCAAAGAAACAATCAGATAATCATGGATTCTCTTCGCATACGAGCTAAAAAATCCCTTGGTCAAAACTTCCTCATCGATGAGGAAG
>JANOWM010000072.1:0-4647 GCA_031417875.1 Candidatus Altimarinota bacterium | reverse complement strand
GGTACTCAGCCCAACCGAGATATCCGAGTGCCACTGGCCGATAGCGAAGTGATGTTCGTTCAGCTTCTGATAGTGGATATTTCGTGATCGTGACGACATTATCGAGTATTCGCATCATGACAGGAACCGTTTCTGCCATATCTTTGGTGGTGTTGACTTTGGCGACATTAATCGATGCGATGTTGCATGTGACAGTATCTCCTGCCTTATAGCGAATATTTACTTCTCCATTTTCGAGTTTTTCTTCGATAAATTCTGTGGGAGATGAGTTCTGGCAGATTTCGGTACAAAGCTGTGTCGAGTAGACATTTCCTGCATGTTTATTTGGATTGAGGCGATTCACCGTATCACGATAAAACACATATGGCATTCCAGTTTCGACGGTCGTTTTGAGAAATGCTTTAAAGAGATCTTTTGCTTTGATGACTTTGTTGAGTTTGAGCTTGGTATTTTTCTCAGCATCGATATAAAAAGCTTCAAATTCTTCACAAAAACTATCTTCGATACGACGACCATAGACGGAAGCTATTTCATGTGGATCCATGAGTGTCCAGTCTCCATCTTCTTCCACTCGTTTCATGAACAGATCCGGAACAGAGATAGCAGGGAAAACATCAAAAGCCTTGGATCTGATATCTCCACTCTCGGTCTGGAGATCGAGAAAGTCATGGATGTCACGATGCCAGACATCGAGCGTAACCGATATAGCACCGAGACGAGCACCGAGCTGGTTTACGGCCGTTGCGGTATCATTTACGACCTTGAGCCAAGGGATGACTCCTCCGGAAGCATTTTCGATACCTCGTATCGATGATCCACGAGAACGAATGTGTCCCCAATATGATCCAATTCACCCTCCATATTTTGATATTTGTGCCATATTCTCGATACCATGATAGATAGCTCTGAGATCATCAGAGACATTGAGCTTGAAGCAACTCGTGAGCTGATAAAAATTGGTTCGAGCATTTATGAGGGTTGGAGTCGGGAGTGATATGCGCTGAGTCGAACACTGGTCGTAGACTTTGAGGGCAAATGCGAGACGATTTTCATCTTTTTCAGGAAGTGCGAGAAAGAGCGCCACTCCCATATACATTTCCTGGGGAAGTTCACGGATTTTTTTATTTGGATTGTTGAGGTATCTCTTTGAAAGAGAGAGAACGGTGGTATATCCGTATTCCATGTCTCGAGTCTTCCCATGCTTTGCGAGGTATTCTCCGGCAGCTTTGAGATCTTCTTTTGAATAGTATTTCATAAAGTCCTCGTAGTAGAGCTTTTCCTTCACATACGCCTCAAAAAATGGAACATACGATCCGGGAGTATAGACCTCAGATTGTTTCATAGATCGTGATTTCCCTGCTTTTTTATAGAGATCAAACAGTGCGAGTCGTCCGGCGATATGTTCCCAGGCGATATTTTCGACATTTACCAGATCGATACATGTTTTTACGAGGAGTTTCGCGATATCACCTGTCTTCATATCTTCCACGATATTTTTTTTGAACGCTTCCATGAGTTCGTCAAATTTGCAATTTTCCTCGTATCCCTTGACAGCAAGGGTAAACATCTTTTCTATTTTCTCGAAATCAAATTCTTCTTTTCGTCCATCAGATTTTGTGACTTTAAAACCATTCTTCTCAAATTTCTTCACGAGTTTTTCGTGTGCTTCGACACGTTCTTCCTTTTTTCCTGCACGGTAGATGATATACTCTTTTGCGACTTCAAACTTATTAAATTTCATGAGATTGCGTTCGACGATATCTCCGATGTCTTCTACAGAAGGAATACGGTTTGTAAATATCTCTCCATAGACGTGATCAATATCTTTGATAATAAAGTCAGTCACAACCGTGATAAACGATCTATCGGCATCCCCACATGCTGCACAGGCAGCCTCAATAGCCTCTTCGATGCGAATGCGGTTAAATTCGACGACTTCATCATTGCGTTTGCGGATTTTGATCGGAGGCATAAGAAGGAAAGTAAAAATGGAAAATAAAAAAATCGACCCTGCATATTTGTATTTGGAAACTTTTTAAAATTTCTTATAGTATTGGTCGAATATATGGATGAAATGAGACAAAGTATCGCATAGAAACACTAGATATTGTGTATTAGAATTTACTCCTTCCACCATATCTTGTCAAAAGATTTTTGAAAATTGTTCACCTTTTGTATTCGTAGACTTGTTTTTTACCTTTGTTGACGTTCTTCTCTCTTATGTCGTTCACCGAATCTTCACAAACAACTGCAAAGAATCGCATAATATTATACTTGATTTGTTTGAGAATTGACTATAATTATGCCTATAACTTAGTTATTTTTCTATGATCCATACTGATGATACACATCTGAGTCCAGAAGAGTCAAAAGAAATTGATGCCATCATGAAAGAAAATACTTATTATAATCTCGAAGATGTCATGACCTACCTTCGCATGAGGGATACCTTTAAGAAAGAGATAACTTATGTATAAGATAGGTATCTCCAAAGAAGCAACGAAATATCTCTCTCGGTTGGACACTCTCCATCGTGAACGTATCTATACAAAAATAACACTTCTCTCAGAATGATTATTTGATAGGCTCGATATTAAACCTATCGCATGAAGAGCAAATCTTTTTCGTATCAGAGTAGGAGATTTTCGTGTTATTTATAGTAAAAAAGAGGATATACTTCTTATAGAAATTATTCAGATTTGATCACGTGGAAATATTTATAAAAAAGTGTAAATACTATGAAAAAAGTAATGACATTTGGGACTTTTGATATTTTTCATCCAGGACATATTCACTATCTTTGAGAGGCTTCGAAGCTTGGAAGTAGCATGACCGTCGTAATCGCACGAGATGCTCGAGTCGAAAAATTGAAGTGACGTGCTCCACAAGATGATGAAAATCTCCGAAAGGAAAATGTCGGAAAGGCCTTTCCAAATGCAAAAGTGATACTCGGAGACGAGGAAGATATATTCGCGCCACTTTACTTACATAAGCCTGATATTCTCGTATTTGGCTATGATCAACGAGTCCCCATCGAAAAAATCCACGAACTTTTTCCAGATATAGTGATGGAAAAAATTGGAGGATTTGAGACAGAGAAATGGAAGAGCAGTAAACTCAGACAAAAATCTAATGGCTAATTATCATCCATCGCTACGAGTCAGAGTTGTAGCTTCTCGATAGTTATACCAGGATTCTCAATTCAGACAGAGAGTCTGAGGAGATTATCCCCTATTCCAGCATTTTTGCGTTCTTCGGGAGTCAGACGAAAGTGAGTGGATCCAGCAGGATGACTAATGACATTCTCAGCGAGTCCAAGATTGGCCATGATAGCTATTCATGATTCATCTGCCACTCTTTCAGTTGCTGATAGATCTCATCTTACCGTGAATGCTATCATATTTCCAAAACCAAGAACTTTTCCAGTTTCATCTTTGACAAATTGTGATCGAGCAAGAGCATTTTGTGGATGATCTTCGAGTCATAAATAACGAACACTTTCGATGTGAGATTGATTTTTTAGCCATTTTGCCACTTTTTGGGCATTATAAGACTGGTTCAGTGTGCGTTCCATGAGTGTCCGTATTCCATGAATAAGAACGAGACTATTGAAAGCAGTGATATTATTCCCACTTTCATTACGTACAGAAAATAATAATTCCCTATCGTCAGTATGCTTTCCTACGATCATGCCTCATGTAGCGAGATTGTCTCCAGATGCGAACTTTGTGAGAGAATCGATGGTAAAATCGGCACCAAGATCCAGAGGCTTCTGTAGAGTAGGAGGGAGAAATGTGGAGTCAACGACGAGTTTTGGTGAATAGATCGTTCAATCATTACTTTTAAAAGTATGATTTTTGAGCATTTTGGCAAGTGACTCTATGTCTGCAAGGTCAGTGAGAGGATTGCTGGGAGATTCGAGAAATACGATCTTTGGCTTCATTTCTTTTACCCGATTTTCCCAGGCTTCTATTGTCGAATATATAGATATAAACTCGAGCTTTCTTCCATCATGAGTTGCTGATCGTTTAAGATTATTCTTACTCGTTCCAAATATATTCTCAGAAGAAAGTATCCCTTCTCATGCCTTTGTGAATGTCCTCACGATGAGTGATATAGCAGCTTCACCACTGACAGTAGCTATTCCATAATTTCCATTATGTAAGTCTGCCCATTGCTTCTCTAGATGCATACCTTCATCATGCTGATGTCGAGCATAGAATGAAAGGTGCTCTTCTCATGCGAACTGGTTACGAAGTTCGGCTATTGTGCGAAATGGAGTAGCATTTGCTACTCGAAGTTCGCCAGCTCCGTATGAAGCGAGAGCAGCCCTTCCTTGCATTGAATCGTGAGAATACATAAGACAGTAGTAAAAATACATAATACGTAATTTGTTTATAAGTCAATAACATTTGTTACACTTTATTTTTTAAAGTTGATTTTTTAGATATTTCTCTATAATAGAGAGTATGCAGAAAAAAATACTCCATCTTGAACATCCAAGGCGTCATCACATGGTTGGTGATGGATTTCGTGTATCACAGTATATTCCTGGATATGGACGTGAGATGACGAGAGATACGAGCCCATTTCTTATGCTCGACTACAATGCTCCTTGGCAGATATCACCACAATCAGGAGGACACA
>JANOWM010000071.1:0-9479 GCA_031417875.1 Candidatus Altimarinota bacterium | reverse complement strand
TATTTTCTATCCGGGAGATATATGCCAAGATGCAGGATAATCCCACACTCCTCTCCGAAATTATCTGGCGAGAATTTTGGTATCAGATCGCGTATTATTTTCCATTTACCTATAATCTCGAATTCCAGGAGCGTCGTCGAAGTATCGAATGGAATCGAGATGAGTCGAGTTCTGAATGGCAGAGATTCACCGAGTGAAAAACAGGATATCCTCTCGTCGATGCTGCTATCCGACAGCTTATAGAGACCAATTGGATGCATAATCGTCTCCGCATGGTGGTCGCCTCTTTTCTCACGAAAAATCTCGGTATCGACTGGAGAATGGGTGAAAAATGGTTTAAAAAATACCTCATTGACTATGATGAGGCGGTGAATTTCTGAAATTGGCAGTGGAGTGCCTCGGTCTGAGCTGATCCAAAGCCTGTAAGAATATTCAATCCTTTGCTTCAATCTGAGAAATTCGATACTGAGTGCAAGTTTATCAAAAAATATATACCAGAACTTCAGAATATAGATCCTAAGAAAATCCACTCACTAGAACTCCAGGGGGTATATTATCCACCGATCGTCGATCAGAAAGAGAGTGCGAGACTGGCGCGAGAGCGATATAGGTGATAGTATATGTCATTTTGAGTGAAGTGAGCGAAGCGAATGAAATCGAGAAATCTCTAAAATAGATCTCTCGACTTCGACTATCGTCTCCGCTCGAGATGACACGATTAGGATTTCTTTTTCTTTGGTTTCGGTGGAGGGAGATTTTCGAGAGTCAGTTTTACGACACGAGCGAGCTCTTCTTTCTCCTCGAGCCACTCCGCGTTTACCTGCGCAGTATTTTTGGATCCTGGATATGCTTTTGTCGTCTGATCTTCGAAAAGATGAATAGTTTCCGGAGTCGTTTTTAAAAAAAGTGTATTATCGCAGACGAGTCCAAATATTTGTCACTCCGAGTAGACACAGTATTCTCCCATCATCGGTTTAAAACTCACGAAAGGAACGAGTGAGAGGCAGTCAGTGAGATAGGCGAGAGTGGATTGAGAGGTGGACATATTATAAAATTATTTTTTCTACCTCTTCCCCCACAAATCCATCATGTTGCATATCCACCATTTCTTGGTACTCTTTCGAGCTACTATAGAGCTCTTTATGATTTCACTTTGCGACTATGCGACCTTTTTCCATGAGGTATATCACATCTGCAGACTGGATAGTCGAGAGGCGGTGAGCGATGATGATAGAGGTCCGTCCATTCATGAGATGGTCAAATGCCTCTTGGACAGTGCGCTCAGTCTTCGTATCGAGTGCGCTTGTCGCTTCATCGAGGATGAGAATCTCAGGATCTGCGAGTATAGCTCTCGCGATCGCGATACGCTGTTTTTCTCCTCATGAGAGCTTGAGTCCTCGTTCTCAGACTTCTGTCTCCCACTTATTCGGAAGGGATTCGATAAAATCAAGGATATTCGCTTCTTTACAGGCTTTCTTGAGAATTTCATCTGTGATTCCATCGCGGACATATTCGAGATTATGTCGGATCGTTTCATTGAACAGCGTGGTATCCTGAAATACCGCTGCAAACTTTTGTCTATAAGATTCAAGAGTAAAATCATAGATATCCTTCCCATCGATAAGAACTTTTCCAGAAGAGGGTTCATAAAAACGCATAAGAAGCTGGATAATAGTACTCTTACCACTTCCAGTATGTCCGATGAGCGCTATACGCTGTCATTTCTTGATCTCAAAACTGATGTCCGTGAGAACCTCACGATCACTCGAGGGATAGGAAAAAGAAATATTTTCAAAAGTGATAGTACGTGATACTCATGGGAGTATATTTTTTCAAGAATCGATCTCGGGCTTCATAGCGTAGAGTTTTTGCATTTTTTCATATCATGCTACATGTATGAGCATCTCCTGAGCACCACGAAATATCTCGAATATCGGTCAGTATATTTTCTCTGTAAAGCTGATAAAAAAGAAGAGTGTGCCAAGAGATATCTTTCCCTGAAGCATCAGAAATATTCCTCACGAAAGAGTAATAATTTGGGAAAGACTCACGATGAGACCGTCGATTCAGTGAAAAAGTATCCAAAGTTTTCTGATTTTATATTGAACATCTCTTGCTTTTGAAAACTTCTCATGAAGTATCATGGTTTCTTCTTTTTCTCTTGCGAATATCCGGATAATTTTAAGATTTCCAAATGAGTCAGTAATCCGATTAAAGAGCATATCCCAGTATTTATTGGCTTCTTTTTGGTGTGTATGCGCTTTGTTTCCTATACTGTGGATAATGAAAAATGCTACCGGAAGAAGTGCAAGTGATATCAAGGTCATCTCTATGCTGATATATAGTCATGAGATAATGAGTATTATGGCGACGAGAAATCTTGGTATAATCCAAAGAAGCAGTTTATCTCACATGTCCCAAACGGCCTCACTTGCTCGATCGAGAATTTTTTGTTTCTCGCCGTGCTGGAGGCTAATATGGTAATCGATAGGGAGTCGGAGCATTGTCTTCATCGATTTCATGAGAAAGTTGAACCAATCTCTTTGTGTCAGTTCAAGAAGCTTCATTCCATATACGTAACGAGCTCATACTGTGGCTGATATAATAAACACCCAGAGACAAATAGTCAGTATGAGGTTTGTACCTCCGGTATTTGTTTCGAGACTTTCGATAAGAACCTTATAAAAATAAGGGCTCGAAGAAAGAAGTCATACATATACCAGCATGAGTATGCCAATAGATTTCCAACTCTTTTTTACGAGAATAAGATGAGATCATATTTCTTTGAGAGTTTCGAATTTGGTCATAGTATGTACAGGACTTAGCATCAATTATTATCTCAGAAAATCATTTTGTCTCTCCATGGTCCTATCGATAATATCGGCTCAGAGGGTTTTTGCGATTATTTTTGGAAGTTCTTTGATGTCACTTTCTTCGAGAAGAGTATCCTCTTTATTGTCTGCATACCATTTGGCATTCCAGTATTGATGATTCATCGAGCTCCATGGGAGAGGTATAATAAGTTTTCGCACTTTAAATAGGTCGCTTTCAGCAAGTGTGGTAGCACTTCCTCTCGTGACGAGAAGCTGAGTATCTTTGAGGATAGAGGCGTAGGTATGTGGGTCAATCCAGTCGTAGATAGTAATATTTTGAAATCCTTGGAATTTTTCACGGGCATCTTTATTTAAAGTTCCAAGCAAAACAATCCATTCCACGTCTATGTAACGACACATTTTCACAATGGCATTAAATATATTTTTTGATCATTGGCTTCCGCATGCCACGAGAACATGACTTTTTTTCGTTTTCCAGTAGTGAAATTCTTTAGGCGGCTTGAAGAAATCTGGATGAACTATCTGTCAGGTGAGGGTGCACTTGGTATCACGAAAATACTTGGTTCCACTTTGGAATCCGATAAACACCCGTTCTGCCCAGAGCCCGAGTATCTGATTTGAAAATCCAGGTACCGTATCTGACTCATGAATCCATAGTGGTATCATGAGAAGCCATGCAGCGATACCGACAGAGAGAGATCCAGGTCATCCTTTTGAGAATATGAGGTCTGGTTTTTCGACGAGAAGAATCTTTCGTGCATCATAGGCTCACTTGATGAGAAAGAATGGATAGAGGAGAATGAGTGGATTGGTAAATGTCACTCACTTGAGCATACTGATAGAAAAAAATGGAACTCATTCTTTTTTTGCTTCTGTTTCTTCCATGCTATTTCTTCACCCGATCCACATATATTTCAGGTGATGGGCTTCGTGCTGATGAATAAGGGAGGTAATAGGGGTGATATGACCACCAGATCCACCCCCGACAAATGCGATTTTCCCAAACCGTGTAAGACTAATTCGTTCCATAAAAGTAATTTTATCGTATTCTACTCAAAATCCTCATCATTTCCAATTATTTTTTCGAGCATTTCCACAGTAAAGTCAAAAATCTCTTCATTTACTTTGAGTGCCAAAATATCGTCCGCATCAAACCAACGATATTCAAAAATTTCCTTGGAATCTACTTTTTGTATTTCTTCATCTGTTTCCATGAGAAATACGTATTCGCGACGAGATCTGTCTTTTCATTCTGCATTTTTGTACTCCAGATCATAAATAGCTATAGGAAGGGGCATATGGTGAAGTTTTTTCCCTTTATGAAAAAGTACTTCCTCGCTATCTATCTCGAAAAAATGAGCATGAATACCAAATTCCTCTCGTATTTCACGTACTATGGCAGTGTGTGGATCTTCATTATTTTCCACGTGACCACCAGGAAGGACCCAAAATGCATCTTTATGGTGACGAGTGAGGAGAATGCGTCCAGTAGGATCAAATATAAAGGCTCGAGCGACGAGAGGGAAATTCATAGAATAAAGAGTTAGAGGATATCATATTTGCCAGTTCGAGAAATCATAATATGTCCACCAATCTCGAGAAGTGAGAGTGTGATCATAATGGTGTCGATGGTGTAATCGGTATTTTGACCGAGGAGATCAGGAGTATTATATCCAAGAGAGATACTCTTGTAAATATCTTTTTCTTCTTTTGTTTGAAATTCTTTTTCGGTAAAGATCACTCATCATGATTTTTCACTAGGAAGGTACTCTTCGAGGATATCTCCAGGCTTGGTAACGGACTTGGCTTCTCATCGAGCGATGAGTCCATTCGTTCCGGCACTTGTTTCCCGGAATATATCTCATGGAAACGCGAAAACATCTTTTCATTGTTCGAGCGCGAGTGCTGCGGTAATAAGGGTTCCGCTTTTTTCTCAGGCTTCAGGAATAATAACTCCATCAGAGAGGGCTGCTACAATTTCATTTCTTTGGGGAAACATGTATGGCTCAGGCTCGCTTCAGAGTGGATATGATGAAATAAGGGCTCATCCAGATGCCACAATTTTTTCAAAAATATCAGTATTTTCTCGTGGATAGTAGATATCGACCGATGATCCAAAGACGGAGAGAGTGTATCATCCAAATTCGAGTGCGAGTGAATGAGAGATAGCATCGATTCCATGAGCTCAGCCACTCACTATTCCACATCCACTCACGATAAGTGCAGGTATGATTTGACGCAAGGCACGTGTTCCATATGCAGTACTTTTGCGTGAACCAACGATAGAAAGCATAATCTTTTTTTCTTCGAGATGTCCTCGCACGTAGAGGATAAATGGTGCATTTTTGATGGTGAGAAGCCTTTTTGGATAAGTGCTATCAGTCTTTGTGATTATATTTATACCGAGTGATTCTATAGTGTTTTCTAATGCTTTTTTATCCACTTTTCTGAGATTTTCTTCTATCTTTTGCTTTCGTTCCATGGTTATCCAGTCACCATATATACCCCATTCTCATGATATTATCTTTTCATATACATCATATATTTCATATCATTTGTTCACAAACTTCTCCAGATCTTTATGAGTACAATGAGCCTTATGCAGTATCGCGAGAAAAAGAATAGTAGTTTCGTTCATAGAATTTTCGTGACTTAAAAAATGAATTCAAACATCACTGGATATCATCTTCGGTTGAAAGAGAAAGCATATCGATATTATCCTTTTGGAGATCATCTTTCTTTGATTTTAAGAAAAGATCAATACTTTTTTTATAACGATCATGATGTTTTTCGGTGAGAAAAAGTCATTCGAGATTTGGCATTCAGTATGGTGAAAGTTCATATGGATGTAGCGTAACAATGAGGATAACATCATTCATTTTTGCGAGCTTTCTGAGGCTCTCAGGAAGGGAAATGAGTGTGTCGAGTGAACATATTACCAACAAAAGTGAATTTTTTATTTCCTTTTGAAAGATTTTTTTGAAAATGGCATCCTGATCAGCACTTTTCTCATAAAAATAACGATATCACATATGATGAGCAGAGTGATTTATTTCGATAGCGATACGTTCTTTATAGAAAGAACGAGATTCTTCAGACGTTTTGATAAAAAAATTATCACCACTTTCCTCCAGGAATATGCTATAAATTGAAAGACCAAGAGAATCCTCTCGATTTTTTGAGTAGATGGTAGGTCCTGTAGACTTTCTCCAAATGATATCACGAACATCTCATCCATTATACGGATAAATCTCTGAAAAATCAGTTCCTGCTCATTTTCTTTTACTCCTTCATAGAGCGCTTCATGTCGTATGGAATGTGGGGGAACGAAAGATAATGGTCATACTTATGGAATGACATAAAAACCTCCGCGAGAGTATACTTGCGTTTTCTCTTTCGAAAGTATAGTGGGGAATATGACATCACATGATCTCATCGACGAAAGTATCTTGACGGTACTCTTGCATGGACAGGTATCACAAATAGGTGCGCCGAGAACCATTCATTTCTCTATAAGTTTCTTTTCAAGGCAAGCGTTGGCATGAATACCATTAAAAAAAGATACGAGGGGACATCACTTATTTGATGCTGGTCATGCTATAGTCGGACATGCATCGCTTATGTTTAGAATTCCATCACCATCAGTATCTGCTTCGCTGTTTGAAAGAGGACATCACTTATTTGATACTGGTCATGCTATAGTCGGACATGCATCAAATTGGTTTTCTGAAATAGTGAGGGGGCATCATTTGTTTGACACTGGACCAGGAATTGTTTTACATTTGTCATTATTATCGAGGACTCAATCTCCATCAATATCGTTCCCAGTTCATAGAGGACATCCATGGTTCGTAGGAAGTCATGGAATAAGTGGACATGCGTCATAGAGATCTACCACACCATCACTATCCCGATCACTATAACCATCTCCAGATCAATCAAATAGACCATCACCATCAGTATCCTTGTTTGATCCATTTAAGGCATCTCAGAGTTTTTCATAGTAATTAGCTGTAAGGATAGTCGGACATCCATTATTTTCTTTCGGCCCAATAACGAGAGGGCACGTATCGAGAGAATCAAAGATTCCATCACCATCACTATCTTTTTCTCAGATTACCTTTATTATTACGACTGACTGTCTCGTTGTTCCGCTCACAGGATCCGTTACCGTGAGGGAGACTGTATATATACCAGGGGAAGTATATGTATGTTTTCCATCTTTACTGCTAGTAGTATTCCCATCTCAAAAATTCCATGAGTATATATTTCCAGGAGAACCTCATGAGACTATAGATGTGAAATTCAGAGGAGCATCAAGCAAAGAAACAAGAGGGTTAACTTCTATAGCGACAGAAAGATTAGAAATGTTTCACGAAGACTGATTCGCCATGCTTTCTCGAATAAAGAGGGTTCGATCATCAGTATCGACGATGAGTCCAGTTTTTTTATCTCGAGTGAGTAGATGAATATCCCACTCACCCTTTCATAAGAGAGAACCATCAATATCATTCGTCGAACCAGTAATAGTGCGCCCGGTAGTTTTTTCTACAATGATCCATTCACTTGTTCCTTGTTCACTATTTTGTATGTGGGTGAGAGTAATGCCATCCTCTATGGTAAAAGTATTATCAGACCTGAGTGTTCCATTTTTATCACGAATTCATATATCACCATTGTATATGTTGGTCCCATTTCAGATTTGGATAGTGATTTCTGGTTGGCTCACGATTTTTCCACTTGTGTCTAGGATTTCCAATCTGACAATCCATGTTCATTCGCCTAAAGTGCCTCCAGGAAATTCAGTCCCACTTCATCAAATATGCTCTCAGGTAATCGGATTTATGGCATTCCAGCTATAATTCCAATCTCCAGGACTGACGATAGGAAAGAGGGTAAATGATTCATTTTTTGCAAAGGTACTTTTTGTTGTTGTGTTACTCGCTTGGTCACGAATCCCGATGGCTCATTCCACGGTATTTTCTCTAGTTGAGTCAAGCTGACACTGTGTATAGTTAAGTATCTTGACGGCCATGGTTGCAAATTCTGCACGTGTAATTTTCTCATCTTGTCAGATGGTTCCATCTGGCTTTTTCGTTACTAGTCATGATTCTATTCATTTCTTCGCATACCCATACCAGTATTCACTTATTCCTGGAATAGAGGTATCTCTTATAAAGTTCGAGTTATTTAACGTTTCATTCCAGAGGTTTGCACGTCGCAGTAGTATTGCTACAGCCTCGATTCGAGAGATGGTGTTTCCTGCACAAAATGGAGGAGTGGTGTATGATTGTCAGTTAGAACATTTTGCTACTCCATTGGTATCAAGAATATATCATTCTGTAATTTTCTCATTTTCTGCATACGCTATACAGTAGTAGTATGGGTTCGTCTTGGATAGATCGACAAATGGAGAGACTTGATATCGAATAATATCTGCAGATGAAGGAGTCTGACATCTCTTGCAGCCAACTCATACGGTGAGAGATACATAAAAATCACGACTCATGAGATCATCCGGACGGAAAAGATTGTCACCGTTATTAGTAATAATTCCGCCATCATATAATTTTGTAACAGCATCGTAGTATAGAGCACTCGTAGGAACATCTGTAAACGGAAGGCTCGATCAAAAGATAGAGGAAGAAAATCCGAATAGCGAGAAGAGAATAAAAAGAAAACGATACATGAGAAAATTGTAGCTATATTCGAGGGAATTGCAAGCAAACGAACTGATTACATCTCACTTGGCATTTCAATGGCGAGGAGCTCGAATGCCTTTTTGAGTGTGTTGGTGGTTTTTTCTACGAGTGTGAGCCTGAATGATTTGAGATCTTCATCATTTTCTTCGAGAATTTTCGGAGTATGGACATAAAAGCTATTAAAACTCACGGCAAGATCATACGCATAGAGCGCAATATGATGAGGCTTATAGGTCTTTGCAGTATTTTCGATTACTTCTTCGAATCGGGAGAGAATTTGGATGAGAGATTTATCATGTGATGAGAGCTCAAAGTTCGCAGTTCAAGATCCGAAGTTCCTGTCATGTCGACTGGAGGCGATAGCCGAAGTGGAAACATCTTGCCCTTCCTGAAAAGGATATCTCCTATCGTCAGATTCACTTATCTTTTTTGCTCTCACATAGGCGTACTGGATATATGGTCATGAATGTCCTTCAAAACTGAGCGCTTTATCCCAGTCAAATACGATATCTTTCTCACGATCTTGCATGAGATATGAATATTTGATAGCACCTATAGTTATAGCCTCGATGTTTTCAGGAGACAGACCTTTTTCACCTGTACGTCACTTTTCTTCGAGGATTTTCTGAGTTCTCATTTTTCCTTCGTCGATAAGCGCCTCGAGAAATATGACCGTTCCATGACGTGTCGACATAGCACCTTCTTTGAGCTTTATAAAGCCATTTGATATGTGCGTAAGTTCGATATTTTCCATTCACCATGCTTGCTTGGCTATCCAAAATGCTTGTTTGAGATGGAGCTGTTGACGGACATCGACCGAGTAGAGGATCTTTGATGGATTCCAACCATTCGTGAGGCGATATTTGATGGCTGCAAGATCAGAAGTCAGGTAGAGTCATGTTCCATCCTTCTTCTGAAGGACACATGATGGTATCTTCGTATC
>JANOWM010000070.1:0-20841 GCA_031417875.1 Candidatus Altimarinota bacterium | reverse complement strand
CACTTTCATGAATTTTGCCTCCTATGGATATCGAAGAACAGATCGAAATTTCAAAGATTTATTCCGTCGCATGACTCCTCTCAAAAAAATACCCCATCGTAAGAAATCGTCCATTCCGTCTCATTCACCATACAGCCAGTGAGGCAAGTATCATCGGAGGTGGGCGTGACTCAAAACCAGGAGAAATATCACTCGCACATAAGTGAGTGCTCTTTCTCGATGAATTTCTCGAATTTCCAAAGTCTCTTCTCGAGACACTCAGGCAGCCCCTCGAAGATGGAGAAATTACGATTAACAGGGTCAACCAGTCATGTCGATACCCAGCGAGATTTTCTTTAGTAGGAGCTATGAATCCATGTCCATGTGGTTATATGTGAGATATCGACAAACCGTGTGTTTGTTCAGCTGTGTCGATCGACAGATATAGATCTCGACTTTCCTGACCAATACTCGATCGTATCGATATTTTTATCCAGGTTCCTCGTATAAAAATTGGCGAACTTGGCGATCGAATGTCGAACCAAACAAGTGAAGAACTCAGACAAAAGGTCATAGAAGCTAGAAAAATGCAGGAAAAAAGATTTATTTGACACCATATTCATTCGAACTCTGAAATGTCGAATGTCGACATTGAGAAACTTGCTTCCATAGAGGAAGACTGACTAAAGATCGCCATTTCATCGACAGACAGACTTAATTTGTCGACACGTGTTTACTATCGAATCCTTCGTGTAGCTCGTACTATAGCAGATATTGAATCATCACCACATGTCGAAGTTCGACACGTTCTCGAAGCACTTTCTTATCGAGGAGTATAGAAAAGTGGATTTCTTTTCTTTTTTCACTACTATGTATATACTCTTTTTCGTCATGGACACTGTTTTTTTTATTCATCCTCTATTGGAAAATATCCATATTTTCGTCATAGATAGTAAGAAACGAACAATTATTGAACCATTAGTGCTCGTTTCTTCGAATATTGCGGAAGATTTTCCAAGTTTTCTCATAGAAAGTATATGAAAATACTCTCCAAAAGAAGTCTGGTGCGTGACATGACCTGGCCCCTTTACCCTCATGCGAGTAGTTACTCTTGGTATCAATACCGCCTCATTCGTTTCAAACACCCCTCTAAAGTCTCTACACCTCTTTGATCTCATCGAAAAAAGATGATACACTCCTATCACCATCGCTAATGAATGCGAATACCTCTTGCGAAACTCCGAATGAACTGATATATTTACTCCAAAAACCCAAATTCCTGATAGGAAGTATATCTGAATTTCTCGAAATATTACCACTTCTGACTACACTCTTTGGAAATTTGAAGCCTCGGAAGTATGTATGATTTTCGAGAAACAAAAGAAAATCAACCGGCTTTCTCCCCTCTATATAAAACCTCCTCATATTACCTCATGATCGATAAAAACTTCCAAAATCTCATAGAAACAGATGAAGCCATTATCGATATTGAAGGATCTAATATACTTCTTTACGTAGTTGATGGGGTTTTTATCGTACTCTTTATCCTTCTTTTTTTGACCATTATCCTCTCATCAACATGAAAAGAATTCATTTGAAATGGTCTTTTTTATGGAACTGCTTCCCTGATAATGCTTATCTTTCTTCTTGTGAGCTTTTCTCTCATCTTCTCTCATATCTCTCGGAGCCTCATGCTCACAGACAAACGAGTCATTTCTCTCGAGATAGGCCTTCCATTTTCGCATACAACCAAGTACCTATCTCTCTCTGATCTTACGCTCATAGAATGAGAAACCAAGTGAATACTGAATACTCTTTTTTCATCAGGAACTATCAAGCTTACATGACATGAAAATAGTATAATTTTTAAACATGCGAAAAGTGCAAATAATTTTATACAAAAGATCAATCACGTAAAAACTGCAAAAAAAGATTTGCTGGATGCTCCAACTTCTATATAATGAGACTTATTCTCACTAAACTCTTCTCTTTATTATGCACGACCTCATTATCATCGGTTCTGGATCAGCAGGACTCCCAGCTGGTATGTACGCTTCTCGTTATAAGATCGACAACATCGTCATCGGTGAACTTCCTGGAGGCGCCCTCGCAACCTCACATTGTGTCGAAAACTGGCCAGGAGTCCTCTCCGCACCAGGTGGAGACATCATGAAAAGCTTTCAAAAACATGCAGAGGTTGCTGGATCGACACTTATCCAAGATCGTGTCGATCTATTGTCGAAGGTTGGCGAAGATCACTTTGTCGTAAAAACCATGAAATGAGACATCTACGAGGCGAAACGGGTCATCCTCGCCACAGGAAACGAGTATAGGAAACTCGGTGTTCCTGGCGAAATGGAATTTTACGGTCAGTGAGTTTCTTATTGTGCGACGTGTGATGGAACCTTTTATAAAAATCTTACTGTCGCGGTTATCGGAGGAGGAAATACTGCCATTACCGAGGCACTGTATCTCGCTGATATCTGTTCGCATGTCCACATACTCGTGCGTGGTGAACGTTCTCGTGCTGAGGATATCTGGGTAGACAAAGCAAATGAAAGAGAGAATATAACATTCCACTACAATACTCAGGCAAATTCTGTCGAAGGAAGTGTCATGTGAGTGACTGGGCTGAAACTCACAAATGGTGAGATTCTCTCTCTCGACGGAGTATTCGTCGCCATCGGTTCGTCGCCATATACTCGACTTGTCGATGATCTCTCGCCAGAAAAAGACTCAGAATGATGTCTCGTCGTGGATAAACGTCAGGAAACCAGCGTGAAGTGACTCTATGCAGCCGGAGATGTAACGACGAATTCAAATAAATTCCGTCAGACGATCATGAGTGCAGCGGAAGGATGTCTCGCGGCCAATAGTATCCATGAGGACCTACTCAGGATGGGGCACTAATTGTTATACTTTTATCTTGAATCAAAGGAGTTTTCTCGGAAGTACATCATCGAGATTTTGAATATCTTCATCATTTAATTCTATCAAAGGAAGTTCATTGCTTTTATATAGTTCAAGCTTCTTTTTCTTTCGTTCTAGGTATTTTTCATCATTCTCAAGTCCCCAATATTCGATATAAACTCATTGTGGTCGGTTATTACCGGGTGGAATCCAAAAATCACATACCATATCTTCAGCTATGGGAAGCTTTCTTTCATATGCATGTACTATACCTGAATGGTAAAACCAATCATCAATCATAGCTTCAGCCTTAGAGCGAACATAATGTCAATCTTGAGTTCGCAGTTTTGCCTCGAACTTCTCACGAAAATTTATTTTTTTATCATCTACTTTAGCGTGTTGAATATTAGGCTCTGTTATTAATTGCTCTAGATTAAACACATCAACTAATCGTGAATATGTCAGAATATTCTCTGGCCAAAGAACATAGTGAGCTCAGGATACATCGTGTACATGCTCTGAGCCTCCGATAGTTTTTCACAGCTTTGTAATTCTCCACCCTGCAACATCTTTTTCAATAAGTCCTAATTCAGAAAGAATAAGGTTGAGTCTCTGTGAAGATGTTTTAAAGTGTTCACCAATCGTTGTAGCATTAAGCCCCTTCTTTGGAGAATTAGAAAATTTATACATAAACTTAAATTAAGTACTAAATATATGTATAAATTAGCATAATCTTCATTTATTTGCAATTCTACGATCTATTTCTCTCCCACTAGTCTCTTCACCTCTGCCTCCTTCTCTCTTTTCAGTTTTACTATATCCGTCGCAGGGGGGAGATTTTCTGGAGTGATGCCACTTTTCATGAGAAACTCTCGAACTCACTGATTATTTTTCGTATGTTCGAGAGTGATGGCATTTTCTCATTCTACACTTTTATGTTCTCTGAGATTATGGTTTGTTACTTCTGCAGCGAGGTCTTTTGCCTTCAAAAGTACGGTAGGAAGGAAGTCCGCAAGAGATCTTTCCTCATTGATACCGAGCCTTTGCTTCATCGCTTTTGTTGTATTTCCACCAAAGAGAGTCGCGTCTCATTTACTTCGTATCCGTGCCATTCACATACCATCAACACCACGTTCGAAAGCTATTCCCGTGAGTTCTTTTTCTGTCTCTGTGAGTTTTTCGCGTACATGAATCCTCTCAAAATCGAGAAGTTTCTTCTCTATAATTTCCTGTTTACGTGTCTGGACAGCAAAATATGCCTGAGCAAAAGCAATTTCCTGTTTACGAGGATCACCATTTTGTGCGATGAGATATGCGGCATAACGTGTGAGGTGGATGTCAAATATCTCACGTTCGGCATCAGAACCTACAGAAACCATTTTGTTGACGCCAACGAAATGGTCAAATTTACTGCTTCAAGATTTCCGACATGCCTCCATCGCTTTCTCAAGAACAAATTCAAAATTCCGCCAATCTTTATAGGTAAGAATTTTTTGAAGTTCTCTCGCACTCCAGTATTCCACACCATTTTCACCAGAATGTTTGATTTCTTCAAATGATTGGAAGAGCTTATGAATGAGTGTTGTTTCCATAAGAGGTTTTATTTTTAGAATTATACACGAACAAGAAAAATTCTCAAGGAAAATCCCTTGCGAATATATTCGTATATATTTTAGTATACTTTGTATACTTTACTTTCTCTTCTGTATATATTTTCTCAGTGCTTTCGCCGTATAACTCTCTTCGACGGTGAGAAACTTCTCTCGTGGTCAGGCAAAAACGAGATTTCCTCCCTTGTCACCTCCTTCGAGACCAATGTCGATAATAGCATCCGCGTTGGCGATGATGTCGAGATTATGTTCGATCACGACGACACTATTCCCTTTTTCGACGAGCTTATCGAGGATATCGAGAAGTTTTTGTACATCAGAAAAGTGAAGTCCTGTCGTCGGTTCATCGAGGATATAGAGGGTTTTTCATGTCGACCTCTTGGCGAGATCAAAGGCAAGCTTAATACGCTGAGATTCTCATCCGGAAAGAGTTGGTGCTGATTGCCCGAGGGTAATATATCCAAGACCGACCTCATCGAGTACTGATAAAACTCTCTGTATTCGTGGAAATTTATCAAAAAATACGAGTGATTCTTCGATCGTCATAGCGAGTATTTCTGCAATATTTTTTCACTTAAATGCCACCTGAAGAGTTTCACCATTGTATCTTGTTCCTTCACATGCCTCACAGACGACATAAACATCCGGCAAAAAGTGCATTTCTATCTTCTTAGTTCCACTTCACTCACAAACTTCACAACGTCATCACTTGGTATTAAAAGAGAATCTTCCAGGACCAAACCCACGCTTCTGTGCATCGACAGAAGCCGCAAAAACTTCACGAATATAGGTAAATACTCATGTGTAGGTCGCGATATTTGAATGCGGTGTTTTTCAGATAGGAGATTGATCGATGATAATAACCTTGTCGACGTTCGACATTCCTTCGACACGGTCATGTCGACCAACTGGAAGTGTCGATCAATTGAAATGATTGAGGAGTTTTTGGGAAAGTATATCCATGATAAGTGACGATTTCCCTGAGCCTGAAACTCAGGTAACTGTAGTCATACAACCGAGAGGAATGCGGACATTTATATTTTTCAGATTGTTTTCTTTTGCTCCATAGATTTCTATAAATTCCTTCGCCAACTTCGACACAGGATGTCGACGTTCGACATTTTTTTGTCATGAGAGGTAGCGCGCAGTTTCTGTCTTTCATGATACAATGAGTTCTTTATATGTTCACGAAAATAACACTTCCCCTCCATGCACTCATGCTCCTGGTCCGATATCGATAATATGATCACTTTCTCTCATGATATCCTCATCATGCTCGACTACTACCACAGTATTTCCGATAGTTGCGAGTCGTTTCAAATTCGCGATCAGCATATCATTATCGCGAGGATGGAGGCCGATAGATGGCTCATCGAGAACATAGATGATTCCTTCGAGTCGAGTACCGATCTGGGTAGCAAGCCTGATTCTCTGAGATTCTCAGCCAGAAAGTGTGTTTGCCCGACGTGATAATGTGACGTAATCAAGTCCGACTCATGAGAGGAACTCGAGTCGTTCGACGATATTTTTCAGTATTGGTTTGGCGATATGTTCTTCTGATTTTGTGAGGGTAAGTTTCTGAAAAAACTGAAGTGATTCTTCGACACTATTTGACGATAGTTCGCCAATATTTTTTTCTCAAATTCGGACAAAGAGAAAGGGTTTTTGGAGCCTATATCCATTACAAGATCGACATACTTGCTCCGTGGCGAACGAAGAAATACGTTTAAAAAATGTGTCATTCCCTGGTTCTGACTCAACATAGCGTCTTTCAAGATTCGTAATAAGTCATTCGTATCTCGCCTTATGAACTTTTCCATCATGGTTCTTCCCGACATATTCTATCTCAAAATGCCCTGGAACACCATAGAGAACTTTTTTCTTTTCTTTATCTGAAAGAAGTGAAAATGAACGATCCATCGATATTTTTTCTTTTTTACATACTGCCTCCAGAAGGAGTGTATAGTATGGGTGAGACTGCCACGGAAGAAGTGCTCATTCAGCAAGTGTGAGCTCACCATTTACGACATCTTTTTCGAGAAAAGTTGTAAAAGATCCCAGACCATGACACATCTCACAGGCTCCATGGTGAGAATTAAATGAAAAATTTGAAAGCATGAGACTTTCGAGTGCAAAACCACAGTGTCGACACGAAGCATGAAGAGAAAAATGGGTATATACATTTTGATCGCCATAGATCGACACGTATCCATTTCATTTGTCGATCGACACACGGAGTGAATCCTTCAGTCTTATCATAAACTCATCATCACTCTTCTTTATGAGTCTGTCGACAATGACAAAAATTGGCGAAGAAGTGTCGATCAATTCATCATGAGTGTCGGCGATAGAATATGTTTTTTCTCATTGTTGAAATCTTACAAATCCCATGTTTGTAACTTCAGTCCTAATGTCTTGAATAGTTAATTTCTCTCATTTATGTTTCAAAGGGATAAGGATATGAAACTTGCTTCCTTCGACAATCTTCGACACATAATCGACAATATCTTGGAGGGTTTGTTTGCGCAAAGAAGTATCTCCGTGATCTGGACAGTAAGGTATTCCCACGCTCGTGTACAAGAGTCTATAAAAATCATAAATTTCAGTGATCGTTCCGACTGTCGATCTAGGATTGTTCGACACTGTTTTTTGGTGAATGGCGATCGTTGGCGAAAGTCCACGAATTTCTCTCACACGGGTCGCCTCTGAAATATCGGAAATAATCATCCGAGCATACGTCGAAAGTGACTCGAGGTATCGTCTTTGTCCTTCAGCATAGAGGGTATCAAAGGCAAGTGATGATTTCCCTGAGCCTGAAACTCAGGTAATAACTGTCAGTCTATTTTTAGGAATAGACACATTTACTCACTTAAGATTATGGGTTTCTGCGTGGATGATTTCGATAGTATCAGACATAATTATTTGAGGCTACTAGAGGCGAGGAATAGACCGTATACTTTTTCGACTCATGCATCTTTGAGAGTTTCTGCGATAGCATTTGCTGTCGATCATGTCGAAATAACGTCATCGATAAGAACTACTATTTTTGGAATAGGTATATTACTCTTTATCTGGAAGTTTCCAAACTTTTTTTCACGTCTTTTTGTTCGTGAGAGTTTTGATTGACGAAAACGAAATGGAGCCTGCAAAAGCTGAATGCAAGGAATGTCGGTAGCTTTTTCTACATTTTTTCCGAGTAAATACATGTGATCATATCACCGGATGAAGTACTTTAACCAATGCATAGGTGCGGGCACGATGACAATACCTTCTTCTTTTTTTAGATTTTTTAAAAGTGGGCTTGTTTGATAATACTGAGAAAGTATTTCTCATTTCTCTCTTTCTGAGCGATACTTATATGCTTCGATATATTCTTTTATCTCTTCATATGGCAAGATAACGTGTACTTCATCAAGAAACAGATTTCAGAGTTCTTGTTTATAATGAATGGTTTCATTTTTATGAATAGGAAGAGGAGTGCTTCAGATTTCATCAAAAAAAATGGCATGTATTATTTTTTTCACATTCATATGAGAAATTCTGAAAGAATTTTCACTCCCCATCATGTTCCTCACTTTGGCATATATCCCCATGTTGTTTCTCGATAGGCGGGTCCGGCGATGTCGAGATGGGTAAGTTTCGCTTTTCACTGGAAATAGGAGAGGAAGGCCCCTCAGATAGAAGATCCTGCTTTTTCTGAACGTGCAACATTCTTGAGATCGGCAATATCGGTTTTGAGTGATTTTTTTAGTTTTTCATTTAACGGAAGTCTCCAGAGAGGCTCAAATGGAGATTTTGATGCGAGTAAATCTTTTATTACCTCCTCATCATCTCACATAATACCAGCGATGTCGTGCCCAAGAGCGTAAATACAGGCTCCCGTGAGTGTCGCCATGGTGATGATATGATCTACATGGTACGTTTGTTCGACGTACGACATGACGTCAGCAAGTACCAGTCGTCACTCTGCATCTGTATGATGAATTTCGACCGTAACCCCATTGTAAGCTTTATAGATATCGAGTGGCTTAAATGCTTTTCCTCCCGTCATATTTTCAGTAAATCCCATAGCAATTATCACATTCACAGGAAGTGTCGGGAGACTATCGAGGTACTCAGCCACTCAAAGCATTCCAGCTGCTCATGACATATCACATTTCATATCGAGCATGGCGGTATCTGGCTTTATCTGAATTCATCCCGCATCGAACGTTACTCATTTTCCGATAAGTGCGTATTTTTCGCCTGGTATCTTTTTCTTTGGAGCAAGTACCACCATATATGGAGGAAAATCACTTCCCGCACCGACGGCAAGAAGGAGGTTACACCCAAGTTTTTTTAGAGCTTTATTATCAAAAATATGAAGATCGAAATGTTTCCATGTATGTGACTCTATATGTTTTACGAGAATTTCTGGATATGAATCACCTGGAGGGAGGTTTATGATATTTCTTGCTCAGGTAATCGCTTCGTAGAGTGGGATTTTTTTTATTACCTGTTTTTCTTCCTCCTGCGAAAGAAAAATCTCGAAATCATATTTTTTCTTTTTAGAGAGATAATCCTGATATTTATAGGTGGCAAGAAATAAGCATTCATAGGCATCGATTCCATTTTTTGCTGGAACAAAAAGCGTATCCGTTACAAGGTTTTGGAAAAGAAAAGATCGATCAACTGAAAGCTCTTTTTCATCTGGAAAAAAGAAAATAACTTTTTCATATACTCCATTCTCAGGGAGAAAACTCATTGTTTTTTCTTGTGAACTGGCATTTTTTTTAATCGTTTTTTTCATAAAAGGGGTCACATCTTTTATGTGAGAATTGGTGATGTCTACTCCTGATAGAACTTCTATGATAATGGTTTTTATTTTTGAAGATTCAAGAGTATTAACGATGCGGATGTTTGGAATGTTAGTGTGTTGCATAATTTATTTGTAACGAAAACGAAAGTAAGAAAGGAGTAAAAGAAGTGCGAATAATGAAGATCAGCCTGATAGTAAAAAGAAAAAATCTCATCCCCATCATACGAAAATGAGAGCATAAACAAAAAAAATGGCACTGAATATAATGGCTGAATAATGAAGGACGCTAAAATCGTATTCAAATTTTTCTTCAGAAAAATACGTACTTCCAATAATACACACTGGAAGAAAGAAGAGGAATAGCAAACTTGAAAGCAGGGAATCTGGTGTCAACAGTGAAAAAAAGATTTCAGAATAAAGGAAAAAGAGTGAAATAAGGGCACACCCAAGGGCAATATAGTTTGAGTATCTTACATGTACCGAAATGAGAAATATAAAGCCGAGGAGTATGGATGGAAAAAATGAAAAATCTAAAAATGATATTCCTATAAGCGATAAAAGTGAAAAAAGAATAATTGAAAGTATGGTTTTTCGTGATTCTATAGCATAGGAAGTAAAAAATGAAAAGTAGGGAATACTTTCAAATAAAATGATCGAAGTACTGATAACAATAGTGAGAAACACCCCAAATGATGGGGTAAAAATAGTAGTTGTGAGTATGCTATAGATAAAAAATATTCATGACAATAGGTACATTTGAAAAAAGAGAGACACTTCTTTTTTTGAAGTTCGGAAGAAAAAATACCCGAAAAGGAGAGTAATTCATGAAAGAAGTGTTTTTTCATAAGAAAAAGTCTCTATCGAAAAAAAAGAAATACTTGTAAGTATGAATACAATAAGGAGTGAAAGAATAGTATGAAGTCGTGTAATATCAAAAAATATGTCATTTTTCCATTCAAACATCATCATATATCCAAAAAAGAGTATATAGCCAAGTACAAAGGCATAAATACTTATAGTAAAAGATTTTTCAAAGTCACCAAGGAGTCAAAATAAAAAAAGATATCCAGCAATATAAAGAAATCCAAGTGGGAGAATAAGGGAATTTTTAAATGAGTATTTCTCTAAAGAAAGAGTTGGAAGTTCGATTTTTTCTTTCGAGAAAAAGATAGGAGAAAAATAAAGAAGAAAAAATCCAAAAAGAAATATAAAAAATGAAAGCAGGAAATAGTATCCTAATATATAAGCAGAGTAAATAAATAACGTATGTATTATAGTTATAAGTAAGTACATTTAGAAATTTACTGAAAGAAATGAAAAAGAGAGAATAAAAAGAAAAAGTGCAATAGAAAAAACTTTCATTGATCGAACAAAAGAGAAAAGAAATATAAAAACACTAAAAATAGTAATAAAGAGAAAGGATTTTGATTGAAGTGAAAAAGAAATAATTTCAAAATAGGAAAGAATTTTTATTCACATAAGTACTATACTATAAAGAAAAAGTATATACGTTCCGAAGGTGATAAATTCTTTAATTCCAAAAAGAAATGAATCGACATAGTACTGAAATCCATGAGCAATTTTCGTATATGACACATTTTTATTACTAATTCTGTTTTCGATAATTTGGATATTTTGTAGGAGAAGTCTTTTTTTAAGACGACATCTTTTAAACTCATCAAACTGGAAAGTAAGAAGACTTTTTATAATTTGTATATCATTTTTACCAAGATTTTCTTTATATAAATTCAATTCTCTTTGGTTTTTATAATAAATAAATGAATTAGTGTCTACTGGTTTTTTCTCATTCTTATTTTGTATATCATTTCATCAAGTAAGTCATGAAAAAAGTTTAGTAATACTTTTCCCAATATCGATTGATTGTTTAGCATCTGTATCAATTCGTTCTACGGAACCAATTTGTTTTAAAAGAGAATTTGTCTCTTCAAGAAATTTCTTTTTTTCATCTGCCATTCCTGTTTTTACAAGAACTAATTCAATCTCTCATATAGCTCGAAGAGCTCATTCTACGACGGTTCTTATTTTCCCAAGATTTGAACTTCCTTTTACTTGAAGAATTGAATGTTCGAGTTTTTCCATCTCCATTTTTTTATCCTCTGGAATAGTTGCATGATGTTTTAGGAGAAGATTTTGTATTTTTTCGATCGTAGAATCTCACACAAGAGAATAATGTTCAATTTCTCTAAGAGTTTGAGGAGAAATTTGTAACATTTCTGTCTCATCTTCTGTTCGGTCTATTTTTTTTTCATCAATATTTTCCCCAAGAGAAGCTTTATAAAGTCTATAACTGTCTCGTACTTTCGCAGTAATAACTTTTTTTTGTTCTTCACTCATTCACTCATTCGTGTAAATATATACCACGTCATATCCGAGATCATCGATAAGTTTTTTATAGGATTTAAAAACGTCATCGGACTGAATTTTTCCGGTTTTTATTTGATTATTTACTCGTATATCAAAATAAAAAAAATTCTTATTATTTCCAGAATTTCATGGAGCTATAGATCCTTCTTTTAGTTCAATAATAGAATATCATTGTCCATGAAGAAGCTCACGAGCTTCGTCGATCGTTTCAGCTTTGAGTGAGAGTGTAAGTTTTCTATTCCCTTTGGAACAAATAGCTTGAAATTCCATAGTTTATATAATATTTGAGCTCATAGGTTCTATCATTCTTTTTTCTATTTCTTCATGAATTTTACCATTATTTGTAACCTGAAGATAGATTTTGGTATAAAATGTATCAAATTCATTTTCTTCCAGTATTTCGAGTGAAAGGATATAAAGTTCTCTTTCATTTTCATCGATCTGAATACGTGAAAGTATATCGATAAGAAATTTATGTTTTTCCTTTCGGGAAAGATTCAAAGACATGAAAAAAGTATATTGATATTTTTTGTTTTACCAAGTCTTTCTTTCTAAATTAAAATATAATTTTTTCTATTATTAGGAATAATGTATTTTGTGAATTCTTTTCTCCCTACCAAAAGAAGAAAAAGAAGTTATTTTTTTAACAAATCATTCACTTTTTCACTTTTTATATATCTAATTACCTACAAAGCCACTATTCTTAAAAGACATACTTTTTTAACATTTATTTTTTTCTTTAAAATTTAAAAAAGTTTAATTTGTATTTTACGAAGAATTCTCTACACTTTATGTGATAAAACTTTCTATGACTATTTCACAAAAAAATATATATTTTTCATTTATTCTTGTTCTTGTGAGTTTCGTGTGAGGATACTTCACAAATGAGATTTTTATAAAACAAAAAACATCTATAATAAGCTCTACAGGAGCTATTTATGAATGAGAAAAATCAAAAGAAATTTATAGTTTTATAGAAAAATATTACTATGGATTCTCATCGAAAGATCGAGAAAAATTGGAAGACTCTTACCTCACTTCCATGGCGGTATCACTGGGAGATAAGTATACGAATTATTTTAATAAAAAGGACTCAGAAAAATTTATTGATTCCTTGAATGGTGATTTTCAAGGAATAGGCGCAGTAATTCAATCTCATAGAAATGGCATTCAGATAATGAAAGTACTCTCTTGATCCCCAGCAGAGATAAGTAAACTCCTAAATGGTGATATTATCACCCATGTGAATAAAGAGTCGATGGTTGGAATTTCAGCTTCTGAGGCGGTTGATAAAATCCGGTGACCAAAAGGATCAAATGTCACCTTGACTATACTGAGTGTCGGAAGTGATAAAAAAAGAGATGTGACACTTATGCGAGATACGGTCATTGTTCCTTCTATTGATTCACGTATACTTTCAGGAAGTATCGGGTATATCGAAATCGCTATGTTCTCTGATACAACATCAGATGATGTGAAAAAGGCTATCATTTCACTTTCATCGTCGTGAGCTTCATCGTTTATTATTGATGGGAGGAATAACGGCGGATGATATCTTGAAAGCTCTGTGGATATACTTTCCTACTTTCTTACGGGTAAAAAAGTTGCCGTTATCACCAAAGGGACGAATATCACAGATAACCAAAAGTTTTTTACACACCCAGAGAGGTTACTTATATGAGAAAAAGTACCCCTTGTTATGCTTGTAAACTCCATGAGTGCTTCGGCCACTGAGATTCTTGCGGGAGCTCTTCAGGATCATAAAAGAGCACTTATAGTATGAGAAAATAGTTATGGAAAATGATCGGTACAAACACCATTTCCCCTCTCCGATGGAAGTCTCCTAAAGGTCACCACTGCCAAATGGTTTACTCCAAATGACCGAACTATTGACGAAAAATGAATCCTTCCAGATGTGATAATTCCCCTTTCAGATGAAGACTATAAAAAAATATTTGATCGACAGCTAGAATGAGCACAAAAACTTCTGCTAAAACAACAGAAAACACCACTTCCTTGGGATGAGTGGAAAAAATCAGCGCAGATACTCATCACCACCGAATAACTATGTACTATAAAAATAATCCAAATTGCCGTATGAACGAGTAAGAAATAGTAACACTCTTAATTTTCTAATTTATTTATTATGACACAGCATATCCACATCAAAGCACAGGATGAAGAAGCTCTTTCATATCTTCTTTCTGAGGAAGAGAGACAAACATTTGAGCTCGAACTTATCGCGAGCGAAAATTATGTTTCTCCTGCGGTTCTCGAAGCAAACGGATCTATTTTTACAAATAAATATTCTGAAGGATATCCAGGGAAACGTTATTATGCAGGGCAGGAATTTGTCGATAAGATAGAAAACCTTGCCATAGAACGAGCAAAAAAACTCTTCGGTGCAGAGTACGTTAACGTTCAGTCACACTCTGGATCTCCGGCAAACCTGGCAGTATTTTTTGCACTCCTCACACCGGGAGATACTATTCTCGGAATGAATCTTGATCATGGAGGACACCTTTCACATGGGCATCCAATGAATTATTCAGGGAAAATGTTTAAAATTATTCCATATGGTGTCGAAAAAGACACTGAAATTATCGATATGGATAAAGTGGAGGCACTTGCCATAGAACACTCGCCAAAGCTTATTATCGCTGGATTTTCGGCATATTCGAGATCACTTGACTGGAAGAGGTTCCGAGAAATAGCAGATAAAACATGAGCTATTCTCATGGCGGATATTGCTCACATAGCATGACTTATCGCTGGATGAGCCCTCGAGAATCCGGTTCCATACTGTGATATTGTCACAACTACCACTCATAAAACCCTCAGATGACCACGAGGTGCCATCATTATGTCAAAAGAGGCATACTGACCACTTATCGCCAAATCGGTTTTTCCATGAATTCAGGGTTGACCACATGACCATACCACTCTTGCCAAAGCAATAGCATTTTGAGAGGCATTGAGGCCAGAGTTTTCGACATATGTTCGACAAGTTATTGACAATTCTAAAGTGATGGCGAACGAATTCATGACAAATGGCATCAGGGTGATATCAGGTGGAACTGATAATCATATAGTTTTACTCGATATTTTCGGTTCATTGTCAATGAGTGGAAAAGAAGCAGAAATAGTACTCGAAAAAATCGGAATCTCCTGTAATAAAAACATGATTCCTTTTGATACACGTAAGCCTCTTGATCCATCCTGAATTCGCCTTGGAACACCTGCCATTACAACTCGATGATTTGACGTGGAAGCGACAAAAAAGCTTACAAATATCATGATACAGGCCCTCAAAAATCCTGCAGATTCGGAACTACTCACCTCTCTCAAAAATGAAGTAAGAAACCTCTGTGTAGAATATCCCCTTCCTTAAAATAGTATGGACTTCGAAGCATCCACATCATCGGAATCTTCTTCACTTTCCGGATCGCCCGAGAGTGGGAAAGAAGTGTCCGAAAAACAAAAAGAAAGTTATAAAAAAGCACAGGCTCAAATTCAAAAATCGAAGAAAGATGAGTCAAAAGCAAAAGGAGATAACACTTCTCTCTTTGGTATCCTCACAAGGTTTATCCAAAATCCATACTATGAAGAGTATGTTCCCATCGTGACAAATCTTTTGCAAAATGAGGTTCCAGCCAGGTATATACTTGCTTTTATTTCCCTTGTTTATCCAGAAGCTGCTCTTCACATTCTCGAGTCTCTTGGCCAAAAAGAAGATATCAAAATTCTCCTGGCCCTTCACAAATACGAACATATGAGAGATTTGGTAGAAAATGATCTTCATCCATCCATTCGAGAATGGATGAGTACGTGGTCAAATATTTCAAAGATATATGTGACAAGTGACGAATCATCGCTCGTTATGAGAAATAAACTCCTCAATCTTTTGGAAAACAAAAGTGAAGAAATTTTTCTCGAATCGGAGACATTTTCTCTTACTTTTTTCTTTCTTTCCCGTCATATTCGTATCGAACAAAAAAAAGCGCGTTCCTACGCCTCGTTTATTATGAAAGAACTCATCTCGGTTCTCAGAAAATCCGTGCAAAGTGGAGATAATGACCTGCTTCTCTCTACATGAGATGTTTCTATGTCGACGCTTTTTGGTTTTGAAGAGAATTGAAGATAGAAAATTCTTGTTTCAATATGAAAAAAAACATACACCCGAGTAGCATGAGAGATATGATGGCTCTTATATTTTCGGGTATAATGATCAGTCATGAGTATGAAAAGAAATGTGCTATAGAAATGATAAAATGGGCACCAATATATATCAAAATTCCAAATGATCCTATAAAAAACAGTGGTGCAAATCCGAGAAAGATATAAAAAACACTCAGAAGTAAAAGTCCCCCAATAAATGGTCCAACGATGATATTTGCTAAAAGTGATCCGATGGAAAATTGTCCGAAATAGTAGATAATAGCCGCAAGACTTCAAAGAGTGGCTCAGAATGTGAGTGAAAAAACGGGGAGTATGCATTCTCTAAAAATTCATTTTCGAAAGACATTCTCTCAAAGTTTGCCAAAAAGAAGAATTCCGAGAGTTGCTGAAAATGAAAGTCCAAATCCAGGGTCGTAGAGGAGGAGAAATGGATCAAAAAGAAGAAATAGTACAGAAAGACCAAGAAGGAGAGATATGCTCGATACCCTTTTCCCATAAGCGAGAGAGATATAGGCAATAATCCCCATGAGACTAGCCCTGAGGACAGGAACTTCTCAGCCAACAAGAAGCGTGTAACCACTCACAAAAATACCAATGAAGAGAAATCGTCACCAAGGCCTGAGTGGCAAATATTTTAGAAAAAACATAAGAAAAACAATCACAAAAGCGATGTTTGATCCACTTACCACGAGGATATGAGTCATTCCTGAGAGGAGGAACTCCTTTTTCATCGATGCGGTCATGAGATTTCCGTTTCAGACCGTTATTCATAAAATGAGAGACGCTTCGTCGCGAGGAAATCATGAAAATATATAGGCCTCAGTCTTTTCTTGTATTTTTTCGAGGAAAGATACAGCATGAGTATCTACTTTTGAAAAGACATATGCTTTCGTTTTTCAAATAATTCACTCTTTCCATGCATATTTTTCAAATCATTCGATAGCTCACTCATATACTCATGCTACTTTCGCCGTGTAGCTGATAGTATCACCAACGTTCGGTGCTATGTTTTTCGGGATTTCGACAAATACCCATATATTTTGTCGTGTCGAAGTTGTCGAGTATGTGTCGATCGTGTCGATCTTTTGTCGAAAAGTCACACTGACGTCAGAGTGATAGAGTTTTTTATCGAGCCTTCCGGTGATATGGTGCTTTCATGTTCCTATGAGAAATGGAGAGACAGATGCTATGGTATTTTTTTGTCACTGGAATGCAGAAAATCCGAACCCCCATCCAAAGGTCATAGAGCAAAATATGATCAGAGAAACATAAAAGGGCATAAGTCTCCTATCAGTAATGCCACTAAAAATCTCAAAGCATACAAATAAAAAAAGAACACTTATAGGAGTGTACCCGAGAGATCAGAGACCAAGACCTCACATAAAAGAAACACTAGAGCAAATGAAGAGTATGCGTGCGTGACTTATGAAAGATTTTCAAACGTCAGACTTTTTCAAAGTCATATAAACGCCAGAAATATAAAATAAACGCCCATTATTTGGGTCAAATTGATGTGGAAAAATGAGGAAGAAAACATATCAGTTGATCCATTAAAAAACTCGAGAAAAAATACAGTAATACCAAAAATTCACATTCCAAGATATCATATAAAACCAGGTGGAAGACGACTTTTCTTTCTCTCGATTTTAAAAAGATAACTCAGGATCAGAAGAACGGTGAGAATGTAGACAAAAGGAAGTGGAAAGAGCGAGTTCCGAAAAGGAACAATGCTATCTTTCGAGTCGTAAGTGATAGCAAAAATTCCGTTGTATGGCGTTCCATAGAGTTCTCACCCGAAAAAGGATCCAAGATATCCAAAAACAGAGGCTACAAGAAATGATGGGATGATCACATCATAATAGTTACTGCGCTCAGTTTTATTTTTTCGCGTTTTGAAGAAGAAAACAATAAAAAATCATATGACACATCATGCGAATGAGAGGTTATAATTTTCTGTGAGAAAAAAATGAGAAAGAAATCTAAAAAATCCACTTCCTTCAACTAAGTCTCGAAAGAGAAATTGTTCTTCTCGCCACTCAGCAAGAATATAAAAAAGCCTTCCGAAGAAAAAAGAATTGAGAATAAATGGAAGAATATCGGAAAATATATGGTGTACCATTCATTTTCGAAGTGCCAGAACATGTAGGAGTATGAAAAAGACAGCGCCAGCTATGAGAACATAGAGTCCAAAAGTGTGGAGAGCAAAAGTGTCGGTAATGTTTATGAGAGGATACATAACAAAAAATTATTTTGCATATTCGATCACTCTTTTTTCACGGACAAGGTTAATCTTGACCTCACCTGGATAATTACAATTTGCTTCTATTTGGGCAGCTATATCCTGAGCCCTCTTTATAGCATCGAGATCTGATACGGTATCAGCATCGACAAATACTCTGACTTCTCGACCAGCCGATAGCGCATAAGCCTTGGAAACTCCAGGGAAACTCATAGCAATATTTTCCATTTCTTGGATCCTTTTCACATAGTCTTCGACATTCATACGGCGAGCACCAGGACGAGTCGCAGAGATAGCGTCGGCAATCTGAACAATTTTTGTTTCGATACAAATCTGGGGTACGTCGTCGTGGTGACCTTCGATGATGTTGATGAGCTCTTCATCCAGTCCGTACTTTCTCGCGATTCTTGCTCAAATCTCAGGATGGGTTCCTTCGATATCGTGATCCATAGCTTTTCCGAGATCATGAAGGAGGCCACCTTTGAGTGCGAGGACAGGATTAGCACCAATAAGTTTAGCGATAGCTTCAGCAATATAGGCAACTTCTTTTGAGTGCATCAGGATGTTTTGACCATAACTTGTTCGGAATCGAAACTTTCCAATGAGGGGTATAATTTCATCAGGAATTCCGATTACTCACATCTCATCAACGGTTTTTCGTCCCAGATCAGCTATGAGTTTATCAGCATCAGCTTGGTTTTTTTCGACAATTTCTTCGATACGAGCTGGTTGAATCCGTTTGTCGAGAATGAGATCTTCGAGCGATTTTTTCGCTATATACCTTCGGAAAAGGTCAAAACTCGAAAGAAAAACAGTATCAGGAGCATCATCAATGATAAGAGAGACTCCGGTGGCTTTTTCAAAGGCGATGATATTTCGGCCTTCTTTCCCGATAAGTTTTCACTTGAGGTCATCACTTTCCAGCACTACCATAGTCTGCGTAGTTTCTCCTGTTACTTCTCAGGCGTATTGTTGGATAGATTTTATCAGCACTTCTTTCGTAATCTCTTGTTCACGAGACTTCAGTTCTTTTCTTTTCTTCTCCATGAGACCGAGGATATCCTTCTCGTAGCGTTCCTCTGTATATTTCATGAGGAGTTCTTTTGCCTCAGATGTGGAGAGTTTTGCTATACTTTCGAGACGAGATTCGATCTCGAGTGCTTTTTTATCAACGTCAGAAATTCTTTGTGATAAAGATTCATCTTTTTTTAAGATTTCGTTTCGCTTCACTTCGATCTCTTCATATTTTTTTTCTATTTTTTCTTCTTTTTCTGTGAGTCGAGTTTCTTGGTCGACAAGTCATTGTTTCCTATCACGAATATCGTTTCTCGCATCTTCGAGTTCTTTTTTTTGTTCGAGAGCGATACTCTCAGCACGATTGATAATATCCTTACTTTTTTCTTCGGCTTCTATAATCAGGTTATCTCTAGAGATTTTGTTTTTTCTGGAAAAAAGGGCGTAGGCAATTCATACACCAGCTCATCCTCATATGAGGAGAGAGAGCAAAACGAGAGGAGTCATGGTACTTGATTGTAAAAAATAAGGGACGTGAAGAGTTGATGTGGATGATTATGAGTGATTTTTCTTATTCTTCCGACAGTTCTCCTCAAATCTACAAGCAGTATATGTGAAAAGAGAGAAAAAACGAATTCTTTTTTATAATTCTTACTTTTCTTGATTTTAAAGCCAAATAAGGAGACTTGATGTTTACCACCGTTATCGTATATAATAGAGCTCTTGTGAAAATACTGTGAAGAGACACGTGTTTTATTTGACTTTAAGCCGTTATTTCATAATATTTGAGGCGTATTCTCGGAGGAAATGGTTTTCTTCCAGATGTTCTTTAACATCAAAATTTGCTTGGTTCCCTCTTGTACCACTGTATGAGGAGAGGAGAGAGATAGTCGGATAGTCGGATAGTCGGATAGTAGGGAACTACATTCGCTCTTCACTTTTCACTCTTTGTCTCCTCTCGTTATGTACGTAACTTGAGGTTAAAGCTTTAACCTTCCTGTTTCCTTTGGAAATAGATGGTGAACTCTCCTGACCAGAGAGGTCAAAATTTGAGAATTTCTGACCAAAATTCTCTATCGGTTCCAGACTCGCGGGCAACCGCTTTTATTTTTCTAACCTATATATTACTATGGGTAACTTCTCTACGAAGATGACTTCCGCTGTAGGTATAGTAGCTCTTCTTGCTAGCTCTATGAGTGCTTCACTCGTTTCTGCTGCAAGTGAGTTTGCTCCTTACGCTGAGGCTCTCGCTGATAACGATGTTATTAGCGCTCAATCAACTGAGGCGGGATACCGTCTCGGTGACACTATCACTCGCGCAGAACTTGCAAAAGTTACTGCTAACCTTGGTGGTTATGCTCCTACTGATTGTACTGGA
Organism: Candidatus Altimarinota bacterium; assembly: GCA_031417875.1. Classification (GTDB taxonomy): domain Bacteria; phylum Patescibacteriota; class Gracilibacteria; order BD1-5; family UBA2023; genus JABFSX01. The sequence continues at coordinate 349 of JANOWM010000070.1, read as the reverse complement.
ACCGTTTACGGTGACGTTGGTACATCTCTTGGTGACCTTTGTGGTTACATCGAGGCTCTCGCTGAAGCAGGTGTTGTTTCAACTGCGAACGCAAACTTCCGTCCAAGCGCTTCTGTCACTCGTGCTGAGATGACAAAGATGCTTCTTGGTGCTAATGGTGAATCTGCTAGTGAAACAAGCGCGGGTTACATGGATGTAACTTCGACTCTTGGTGATCTTGCTGGATACATCAACCGTGCTAATGAGCTCGGATGTGCTTCTGACGCTACATACTTCCGTCCAAATGCTACTTCTTCACGAGGTGAGGCGTTTAAGATGGCTGCATGTGCTGCCGGAATCGAAATGACTT
>JANOWM010000069.1:0-3612 GCA_031417875.1 Candidatus Altimarinota bacterium | reverse complement strand
TGAAGGTGCAGAAAACAAAATCTGAGTATCGAAAACCCAAGTAGCGAAATCAATGGATAGCACAGGATATGCAAAAAGAGAATTATTTACTCAATTTCTTGTACGTATCCAAAAAGAACTCCCGAATGCTACTCTTGCAATGTTTAGTAAACTTAAATATATCAATGCTCCAAATTTTGAAGAATTTCGTAAATCATGGGATTCTGATTATCTCGGTGGATTTATCATTCATAGCAAGGCATTTGATGGACTGAAAGGCAACTTTCCTATAGGATTCCTCGTATGGCAGACGAGTCATGGTGACGGCACACTCAGTCAAATAGGAGAGATAAGCACAGAGATCTTGGATAAAGATGCAAAACCGATAGGAGAAAAAACGTTTTATAATCTGCCAAGTAACGTATTCCTCAGTGAATGGATCGTCCGACCTCGAAGTAATAAAGAGGATGCACTTCCACTTAAAAATGCAATCACACCAACCACAAACACGAAAGATGTACGATGAGATAAATGGGCTGATGGTGCAATAGCTAGCATGCTTTGTGCTTGAAATGACTTACAACATACATCTACACTGACCGCTTTACTTTCTTCAGGATTTTGTAGTGCTTGAGCCTTTTTTGTCACTCCTGAGAATCTCTGGCAAGCGGTTATTGTCTTCACGGTGCGTCGACTTATTAAGCCCACCTGGATTAACGACCGAGATCAGTTCCTCCAGCCAGAAGGAGAACTCACAGAAGAATTCAAAAATGATTGTCTCATCTGGACACTTTGGAGTGGTTCGAATCTGACTGCTTCGGCAGATGATCTCGAGTGGAATAGTCGAAAGTGGTCGATTGTCAATCATTTTATCCCATTTACCGAGGCTGAAGTTGGATCACCTGAGAGATTTGAGTCGGATTTCATGGTGCAGTATTTATCTGATAAGGAGCTCTCTTCCGAGGCAAGTGCTGTCATGGATGAAGGTCGAAAGCTCTGGCAAGCGTATTTCACTCAAGTCGATACCTATACTGTCCGAGAAGAGTATAAACTAAATCGTGCAGATGTCGGATGGTATCAGATTCGTAATGCACTCAAAGCACGAAATGAAACAAGTGACTATCCACCTGTGAGTTTCACAGCTTTTGAGCAAGCATACAAGATTTTGACTGAAAAACTGAGACCGATGGTTTATGAGCTAGGATTCCTCAAATTATAGAGGAAGTTGAAAGTTATCCAGTTTTCTATATAGTTATCATAACATGACAGAACAAGAGCTCCTCGATCTCATCGAGAAACATAAAAGAAAAGAATCTGAGAACTTAGAGTTTAAAGAATGGAGATCTACGATTCCATTTACAAACTGAGGAACATCAGATGATGACAAAAAACGTTGCGTCTATGGATATTGTGTCGGCATTGGGAATGAATGAGGAGGAAAACTCTTGATCGGAGTGAAAAATGATGGCACTATCATTGGTACGGATGCTTCATTCCAATCAGATGCGAAATCATGGATATTCAATCACACATGACAAAAAATCACTATAGATGAAGTAATAACTGTTGATAAGAAGAAGGTGTTAGTAGTGTCTATCCCGTGACGAAAAAGAGGGGCATATCTTACTTTTCATAAGATCCCCCTTATGAGGGTGGACGATCAGCTCTTAGAGATGGATCAGCCCACTCAGAGAAAGATACTCCTTGAGACGGAGCCTGATTGGTCCGGAGAGCCTTGTAGAGGCACTACTCTTGATGACCTGAATGTAGGAGCACTCGATTTTCTCAGAATGAAGAAGTCAGAAATATCTAAAGACGAGACATATAAGACGATGGACATACGAGTATTACTCAACCAACTCTCACTACTTACAGAAAATGGTATTCCAAATAATACTTGTATACTTTTTCTCGGAAAACAAGAAGTTGCTGAAAGAAAACTTCCCGCAATATCACGCATTATATGGCTTTATGTCGATGAAAAAAATGGATTTGAAGATAGAATCAATGCTCATGAGCAACGTTCCCCACTTCTTCTCGCCATCAGTCATATTATTGAGAAGATACAGAAATATAACTTTCCTCTTGAGGATTTCACGCTTTTTCGTCCTGATCCAGTATATCAATACAATGAGAAGGCAGTGGAAGAGCTTATTGCAAATAGTCTTGCTCATCGGGACTGGACTATAGCCATACCAAATGATATACGGCAAACTCCGCATTCTCTGAGTTTCTCGAATCCTGGATTATTTGAAAATGATCTCGAAAAAATCATAGAGTATAGTCAGATAACTCCCTATAGGAATCAGACTATGGCAGATTTCCTTTCGAAAATTAATCTCATGGAAAATGAGAGAAGATGACTCCAGAAAGTATTCCAAGCCCAGCTTTCAAAGGGGATATTTGTGATAAAAGAAGAGATCGATAATCATGCAGGAGGTATCGTAAGAATAACTCTGGATGGGAAAATTAGGGATAAAGAATTTGCCAAACTCGTGCTCTCGGAGAAAAATATATCGAGGATTGAATTACTTATTCTCCAAAAAATTGCCTCATGAGCATCTATTCTTGGGAAAGATATTTCCACAGAGCAATCAAAAAGCCTACATAATAAGTGATTTATAGAATATTATGGCAGAAGCCCAAATAGAAAAGCAAGAATATCATATGAATTATTGGAAAGTATTCGCCAAACAGAGAAATACATACTCAGTAAATGAATATGAACGAAAAAGAAAGAAAAACTTATTTTAGAATATATAGAGAAGAGATGATCTATAAGTACTCAAGAAGTATATAAGCTATTTCCTGAAGCGAACACAAGCTCTCTCAGAACAATTATAAAGAATATGACAGACTCGAATAGTATCAAGCGAACAGATCGGTGATCTTACAAACTCTGGCACAACAACTAAAACAATTTTACAACAACTAAAACAATTTTACAACAACATACACACGAAATTTCCTCATCTAGAAGGCAAACTTTGGCACAACAACTAAAACCTTTTTTAATTTTATAACCCTTTCCCCCATGCCACGACACTCACTCCGCTACGACCGTGAGGAGTTTGAATCTAAGGTAGAATCTCTTCTCTCTTCACTTCAAATTCTTCCCAAAAACCGTTCCCTTTTCTTTCTTGCCTGTATTCACCGTTCAGTTCTTAATGAATCGACACAAGGATATACGCTTTCAAATGAACGACTCGAATATCTCGGAGATGCCGTTTTAGAGCTCGTTATCACCGAGATACTTTATCATGACTTCCCGACAAAGCCAGAATGAGAACTCACAGATATTCGTTCCGCACTGGTACGAGGACGCAATCTCGCGGCTATCGCAGAATGACTAGGATTCTCCCATACTATCCAGCTCTCTCGATGAGAATCGATTGCATGAGGCCACATGAATCCTTATATTTTGGCGAACACTTTCGAGGCGCTTATCTGAGCACTCTATCTCGATGGGTGAATGGAAGTGGCTCGTAGTTTTCTCATGAAACATGTGTATTCGACGCTCCCTCATATCCTCGAGAATGGACTTTATGTCGATCCAAAATCCTATCTCCAAGAGTTTACTCAGTGAATGTGGGGAGTGACTCCAGAGTATAGAGTTCTCGAGGAACTCTGAGA
>JANOWM010000068.1:0-8068 GCA_031417875.1 Candidatus Altimarinota bacterium | reverse complement strand
GTCGTTTCAGGTGAGTCTGGGATGAATATGTTTCTGACATCTGACATTCCTATCATCGATGCTGGTGCCTACTTAGCACTCACCTGATCGAGTCTTTCCGGATCATATGAGTGAGTACGAATTATAAATACTTCTACTCTTTCCGGATCAAGCTATAACGCGACTCTCTCCTTTTCAGGCTTATCACCTGATACCACGTATTATTATCAAGTTTATGTCTCTACCCAATACGCATCAAACTATGATTGGGAAACTATTTACTCATTTCATACTCCAAAAGTCGTAGAAACAACAATAACTTCTCCTATAACTGTTGTCAGTGGTGAACTCTATATAAAAGGTGCGACTTCAACTGGAGTCACCTTTAGCGGATCGAGTGCAAGTGGAACGATTACTATGCGAAATGATGACAATAGTGCGTCTGTGGTCATTCCTACACAGTGACTTCGTATCACGAGCTCATGAAGCTGGGATGGGATTCTCCATACTCCAGAATTTGTCTCCGGAAGTACGACTATAGTACAAAGTGGCGTGACGATTCCTGTTATTTCTATACACAATATCTGAGGAACTGGTGGAGTCTCGCTTTCCCTCTCAGGTCAAGTGGCAACAGTAAGTATCACAGTATCTGGCATGAATGGGACGACTCTCACCGTCTATCGTTCCCCATGAGTTGGAAGTTCCTACGTAGCGATCGGAAACTGTGTCGTGACAAATAATCTATGTCGTTTTACAACTGATCATTTCTCACTCTTTGCTCTCGGAATTCCAATTTGAGTTGGTGGTAGTTCATCTGTTATCGTTTGAAATGGGTGAGGTGGGGGAAGTAGTTCATATATAGGAACGCCTCTTGCATGACTTTATGCAACTTCTCTTCTTACCCCACTTCAGACGAATTATCTCACAAAAAATAATCAGATTTCCCTCTCGACGAATAATATCTCAAATATTCTCAATCTTTTCAAACGTGATGGAATGAAAACTTTCCTTGGAACTCTCGATTATACTCAAGGTGACGATCCTGAAACCTTTTCCGACGCATATATCATGAATCCTCTCATTACGTACATTGAAGATAGCAACTACACGAGAGCTCAAAAACTGATCATGTATGATAGAGTTCTCTTCGCTCTTGAAAGACAAATAAAAGCTTGAAAAACTGACTCGCTAAAATTCTTTTCACTCATGTACGCAAAACAAGAGGTAACGAAAGAAAGAAAGCTCTTTATACAAAATGATTTTACGAAATAAAACGACAAAAAAAGATTTAAAAAACCTCCTGGATATCCAGGAGGTTTTTTAAATCTTTCGGCACTCTACTTTTTCGATCACATTATCATCTACTGAAAGAACGATCAGTCTGAGTCATGTAATCTTTCAGAATATCACTTCTGTTCAGACAATGGGAAATGCCTCTTCTTCCGCCATAAGTATATAGGAAAGTGGCTCTCATTGGTACTCAGGAGGCAATTCGATATCTTCAGCATGTAGATTGTATTCTTCGAGGATATCATCGATAAGGGCAGTCCCAACTGCTTCGATGGAACCATCTGCATGTTTTTTCATGTAGATTTCTTCTTTGTCTTTTTCATCCTTGATATCCCCAAATACTTCCTCAAGAACGTCTTCCATCGTGACAACTCAGGCTGTGCCACCATGTTCATCGATGACTAAAGCTATATGACGACGCGATTTTTGAAATTTTTCAAAAAGATCGTCTAGAGCCTGTGTCAGAGGAACCTTCATGATTTTTTCGAGTTCGAGAGATGAAAGTTTTGCTTTCCCATGGCCTTGACTTTTGAGCTTAAAAGCTTCTCGAAAGGTAATCACAAAATCAACATCGTCACTTCCATTTCCTTGGACAGGGATTCGTGAGTGAGAAGCGTCCATGAGAAAATCACAGCTTTCATCGACCGTCATATCGAGTGTGAGAAACTCCACATTCACACGTGGAGTCATAACTGACTCAGCGGTCATATCATGGAGGGAAAGGAGATTTTTTATTTGTCTTCTTTCATCTTCTTCTACCGCACCACCCTCGTGTGACATATCGATAAATGCATGAACTTCTTCTTCGCTCACTGATGGTACATGGAAGTCAAATTTTCCCCCAGAAAACCATGACATAAAACGAACAAAAAATTCTACAAGCCACGTAATTGGGAGAAATAACCACACACATACGACGTATGCTGGAGCCACTGCGAGTGCTATCTGATCACCAAAACGAACGGAGATAATTTTTGATACAATTTCTCCGATGAGAAGGATCATAAGAAATGCAATGATATATACAATCGTTGTTGCCAGGTGTTCACTGAGTCCAAAAACTCGGATAACCTCGGGAGTAATATATTTTTCGGCTACGAGTGTCGGGGCGCTTGTCACTGCCAGCGTTCCGATCAGGTTAGTGATAAGAAGACGCTCGTTTTTCTTTTTAAGCTTGGCGAGTGACTTCGATCCAAATCGTTTTTGTCGAACATATGCTTCGAGCTTATGCGACGTCATCGACATAAGTGGAATCTCAGTACCAGCAAAAAATACGAGTCAAAGAACGAGTGCAAAGAACAGTATTATGGGAAGTGGGTCCACGGAAAGTATATTAAAAGATAATGTGACTGAAATCTGAAAATGTTTTTTATGGTGCCCCCGACAAGAATCGAACTTGTGTCTAAGCCTTAGGAGTGCCTTGTTCTTCCACTAAACTACGGGGACATTCCGAAATTTCGACCTTTGTGAAGTAGAACCAATGATATGAAATACTGCGATTTTTGCAAGTTTACTCTAATGATATTGATTTATCATCTCATTTTGCTATACTTTTCTTATGCCTCAAATCCCAAAAACTCCCGAAGCATCCGAAAAATTTGAAATTTCAGAAAAAGAATTCAAAATGCTCAAAGGTCTCGTCGTCACTATAAACGGGATGGGGCTAAGAGATTTTCTCATCTACGCAAAGTCTCCATGGCGCATGATGGGTCGTAATTTTCTCGCTGGGATGGCACGATGACTCGGAACCCTCGTATGAGCCTCTATCGTTATCTGACTTATCGGATGGTTTATATCGACCCTTATTGATATTCCCCTCATTGGTGCCAAGATGGAACCATACCTTCTCAGGGCTAAACATGAATTTTCTCGATTTACCGAGGCGAATAATTACAAACCAAATTTTGAGCGCATGGAAGACATCCTCAAGGATATTAGGACTGAGCTCAAAAAGCCAGATTCTCTAAAAAAATAGTAAAATCATGCGGATATGGGGCTTCGATATGGAGCTTTCTCTTTGTGTGCGGATGAGTAAACTCAAGATATCTCGCATGGAGTAACTGTCTTTCTATATGATACTTTCTTCGTACATACGCATTTATTTTTTTATCTCCATAGGATTTGTCTCATAAAATAGGATGCCCATGGTATGACATATGCACACGAATTTGGTGTGTTCGTCCCGTTTCGAGGCGACACTCGATAAGTGAAAAATCATTATGCCCATCTATTTCATGACAACTTGAAAGAAGTTTGTAGTGTGTCACTGCACTTTGGCCTTTTTCATCAACTCTTACCTTCGCTTCATCTTGCGCATTTTCTATTCGGAGGAGCTTATCACGAAAAGTTCATTCTGAATTTTTGAGTTTTCAAAGAGTAAACGTGTGGTATACCTTCTCGATTTTATCGTTTTGTAGATCATGAAGGAGTGTTTCAAGGGCTCATTTTTCCTTAGCAATCATGAGACACCCACTCGTTTCTCGATCAATTCGATGAATGAGTGCCGGACGAAACGTCAGGCTATCATAGCGTCAAGCGAGTGAATCATGAACCATCTCAATCACTGATATTTCCTTCGTTTTGTGATCCCCGGGATGAACATTTATTCCTGCAGGCTTATTTACTACCATGATATATGCATCTTCATAGAGAATTTCAAGTGGCGCACATTCCGATTTTACTCATATATTTACGAGTGATTCCGTACTTTTTTTGAGCTCACTGAGTTCAATATCAGCTATCCAAAAGGTAATTTCATCCTGCTGTTCTACCTTGTAAGTTTGATCCTTTTTCTTCCCATTTACTTTTATTTTTCCCGTTCGAAGCATCTTATAGATACTTCAGAGCGGAGCATTTGGAAGGTATTTTTTTACAAAACGATCCAGTCGTTGTCCAGAGTCTGATGAGTGAGAGATCGTGATAGACTGCATAGAGATTGAAGTATGATTATTGAGAAAGTCATAAGTGAATTTGGATCGTTTGCTTCTTTTTCTCTCGAACTTTGATATTCTCTTCGGTGAAGTTTTCGTAAAAATTGCAACTTGTTTGAGCGAAGCGAGTCTTGCAATTTTAAAAAACGAATCGAATAAGAGAATGCAAAAGTGAAAGAGTGGAAAGAAGGACTTTTTGGTACTTTTTAGTCATAAAAAGTACGCAAAGCTCTTATTGCAAAATCGCAAAATCGAGAGCTGTATTGGTCGTTATCTGTGGTATTTTTACGGTTTTTGATCGGTAAAATCCATAGGCATAGGAGAGTGAGTGGATGTTCATATACTGACTCGGTAAAGTTATGGGTCCTGCCGTGATACTCGCAGTGCTCAGATCAATCTTATATTCCAGAAACGGTATCGTTCGTCCATCTGCAAGTGGAATGGGTCTGATGAGTGAGAGTTTCAAAGTACAGGCATATCATGCACAGTTTCATCCATTTCATGCCCCTCATCCTAAGTAGTCTATATGATTATAAAAAGTGAGCACGGTGATATTTGATCCCGTATTACTCACTCCATTAAGTGCTGGAAAAACTGTCGCCGTTGGAGTACCGAGATCTATTCATCTAAAAATATTGGTTTCTCCGCTCGCAAAAAGAGAGGCTCATGTATATCCGAGAGTCCAAAGAATATATCCAGATCAGGTATTGGCAGGATTAATACCACTAAATACTCCTCAGATAGTGGGGATACGAAAGGTAAAAAAAACATTATTCCAGTTAATTCCCTCAGGAATAACGAGCTGTACCGGAGAACCAAGGGTGATAATATTAAAATCTGTATCAAATGTGCTCGTACCTTCTCATGAGCGTGGAATAACGGATGATCCAGTAAGTGCATAGAGCGCCCTTCCAGTACTTGTGCCACCAGTAGCTATAAAAGTCTCTATATTCCATGGCTGATACTTGGTGACTCCAGTTCCATAAAGTTGGTCTTCGATGAGTCATTCTGCCTCATAATAAGCGACATTTGAGGCTTCTATTCCTTTACTTGTCTGATTAAATGTCCATATTCGCTCGAGAAATACCGTCGTAGTAATCGTCAAAAGAATGAGGACAACCAGTGCGACCAATATAGCCGATCCACGATGTGATATCAAAGGTTTCATATGTTAGATCGTAGGTTTTGTGGTAATAATTTTTTCTTCAAAGTAGGAAGCCAGTATTTGTATCCCCACATGTTCCCCGCTGGCAAAAAAGAGTCATGTACCAACCGAAGCATTTAAAAGTATGTATTTTTCTTGTTCTGTGAGCTTAAACACATTTTGTAGTACATCGATAGAGGCTGGTGATTGTTTGAGCAAAAGTTGGATCGATGAGTTGGTAACGATAGCCTTTCCATATGATGAACCCATAAAGTCTTCCACATCTTGGGTGATGGTCGTGACTCAGAGTCCATATTTTCTGGCTCGTTTTACGAGTCCAAAGAGAAACTTGGCACTGTCTTCATACTGCATGATATTCCACGCTTCATCTACTACTAAGATTCTTTTGCGTTCGCTCGAACGTGCGATATTCCATACGTATCCGAGAAGTATATACATCGCAATAGGACGGAGAATATCATCAAGATCTCGTACAGAAAAGACGACAAGTCATCACTTGAGGGATACATTTGTTCGTTCTGAAAATACTCATGTAAATACTCCCTTGACGTATTTATCGAGTCGTTCGACGAGTCCATTTGCGCCGTCCATCGTTTCGAGTACTGAATAGAGATCTTTAAGAAGTGGAATTTCTTTTCACTCGGCATTATCATCTTCCATCGTAATACCTTTGAGCGAATAGGTCGTAATAAGTGCTTTTTCGAGTATTGCTTCCTCCATGGGAGTGATCTGTCCGAGCATAAGACGAAGAAGTCAGATCATATTTACCACGGCTCAGCGCAAGAGATCTCATGGATGAAGTTCCGTATCTTTGAGGGACTGCGGAAGATCAAAAGGATTGATCTTTTCATCGGAGTTCAGATTGATGTTGAGATATGATCCTCATACTGTGTCCACAAGTGCTTTATATTCATTTTCAGGATCGAGCACGATCACATCTGTCCCCATCATAAGAGCACGCAGGATTTCGAGCTTTACGGCAAAAGATTTTCCTCATCCTGACTTCGCAAATACACACATATTCGCATTTTCTGATCGGAACCTATCAAAAATAATAAGTGAATTGTTATGAGTATTAATTCCATAAAACACTCCATCATCCTGAGAAAGTGAGTTCGAAGTAAATGGGAAAGTAGTAGAAAGTCATTTTGTCGATATGTTTCGAAAGACATTTACTTCATCTTTGGCAAATGGACCGGTCGCAATAAATCATTGTTCTGCTCGTAAATAGGCTTGCTTTGTGAGGATATTTCGTCCAGCAAGCATGACGTCAAGGGTATTGGAAAGACGTTTCATGTCCTCTTCATTTTCTGCATAGGTCGTTATGTAGATAGAGAGATGAAAATACTTTTCTTGTCCACGAGTCAGAAGTATTTGGAGTTCTTCCACATCTTGTACCTGGGCATCGATATGGGGATCTCCGATGAGACCTTTTTCTCGATTAATCGCGAGCTGTGAGCGTAATTGCGTCAGTCTTTTTCGCAAGAATTTCATAACACGGGCACTATCTACCGGATAAATAAACATCGAAATATCAAATTTGACATCCCAGTTGATCACTGGAGAAAGCCAATTTCATTCGAGAACGTCAGGGTATGCATAGGTAAAGAGTGTACGAATATAAGTATCCCCTATTTGGAGCTTTGTTGCATCAATTCTCATCATCGCTGGTGCTATCATGTCTTTGACGTAGGCAAGAGCTTCTTTATATTCTCTTTCAGCTTCTCGCAACTCTATCGCTTCTTCTTTTGTAAGTTTTTTATTTGGGTCAACCTCTGCAAGTACTATTTCACTTTTTACGTCTTCGATTATTGATCACGGCTTATCTTCTGTTTCGATCGTCATGCTTAAAGTTGGCGATTCGAGTCATTCGACGTCACCACTATAATTTTTTCCTACGAGATCAGCAATGCTTGGGATGTTGTTTGATGGTACCATACGTATTTAAAAGTTTTTCTTTGGTGATTTTCCCCAATTCCATTCCGTAATATGTGCAATATCTATTTTCTCTGCTACATCGCTCACGGTTTTTCCTCCTCCAGCTCGAGAGTTATAGCGAACCACTGAAAGAGTAATATCATCATACTGTTTGTATTTATATCACATAAAGGCTGAGAGATCGATAGTAATTTGTTCAAAAATACTCATTGCTGTTTTTTCTCCACACTTCATCACTGATTCGACGATACGATCTACTCAAAAAAGTATTCCATTTTGTTCGGATCTATACCGTGCCTCACTAATACCATCAGTATAGAGAATGATGATATCTTCCGGCTCAAATGCTATTTGTTGTTCTTTGAGAATTTTTGATGAATCTCGCACCATACCTATGGCGACTCATCCTGACTTCATTTTATAGACTATATCTACGTCTGAGATGTCACTGGACACGGAGTTCCAAGTGGGTTTGTCATGATGATGGTAAATGCCCTTATTTCATGATTTGCCCAGTACGAAACGAATGGAGCTAATATCCTTGCACAGACAAATAATACTGTGAAACCTCGAGTGAAACAAAATATGATGATGACGGCGATCATGCTCCGTTGGGACGAAAAGAGTAAGAAAATGTACTATACAGGAGCTGGCCACGAACACCTTCTTGTCTATAAAATGAAGGCAGATAAAGTCTATAAAATGAAGTCAGGATGAGTCGCCATAGGTATGGTGCGAGATTCATCAAAAATTCTCAAAGAACAAC
>JANOWM010000067.1:0-6108 GCA_031417875.1 Candidatus Altimarinota bacterium | reverse complement strand
ATTTATATACTCATCAGATCCATTTTGTAGTTCATCAATAATTGGTATATTGAGTTCACGAAAGACTCGCAGGAGAAGATTATCTGGTATATTACGAGTAAGGGTTGTATTAGCATCGTTGTCAGAATATATCAGGGCAGTGCTTATAAGTGTATCTATAGAATATTGGTTTCCTTCAATTATATGGTGTGATGGAGTAATGTTTTGGAAACTTTTGTTTTCTAAAATTCATGTAAATGAAAGATTCCAAAGGGCAGGATATTCCTCTGACCATTTCATGTACGCCATAGAAACAGGAAGTTTCATGAGACTAGCTGGAGAGAAGCTTGCTTTCTCATTGTATCCAAACCAAGGACCATTTCGTAAGTTTCTAAAATAATAGGAAATACTGATGTCAGGATTTTTTTCGAGGACTTCTGTTTTTATCTTTTCTTGGATCTCAGATTCAAAAGGTATATATTTTTGTTGATTTCAGAGAGTTTGGATCTCACATTCTATGAGGGGATTGATAAACTTATAGTTACTTACTTCTCTTTCTTGGTGTATTTTTGGCTCGATTGCATCCTGGTTATATGTATATACCCATATCCCAAGTACTGCTCAGAGAAAAATAAGTCAGAGTTTTCAGAGAATGGTTCATAAAGGATATTTTTTCATGTATTTAAGTATACAAACTTTTTCATATTTTCAACTTTATTTCCTTTCCTCTTGCAAAAAAAATGGGTATGACTATTATTCTTTTATAAATACTACTATGACTCAAAAGTTCTATATCACGACACCAATTTACTACTCCAATGCACTTCCGCATATAGGAAATTCTTACGCTTCGTTTATCGCAGATGTGATTGCTCGTTATTTTCGTCTCACTCAGGCTGATACACGATTTTCGACATGAGTGGATGAAAATTCTCAAAAAGTCGTTGAATCCGCAGCATCGAATAGTATGGAAATCATGGAATATGCTGATATGATGGCAGAGAAACATAAAAATACTTGGGATTCTCTCGGTATAGAATATACAGACTTTATCCGTACAACAGAACCACGACACAGAGAATTCGTCCAAAAAGTACTTCAAAAATCGTATGATAATGGTGATATCTATGAGTGAGTATATGAATGACTCTATTGTGTCGGATGTGAAGGATTTAAAAAAGAAACAGATCTTGTCGATGGAAGATGTCCCGATCATCCAAACAAAGATCTCGAACATTTGAAAGAAAAAAATTATTTTTTCCGACTTTCAAAATACCAAGATCAGATTCTTGATTTTTATACAAAGAATCCACAATTTGTTCAGCCACAAAGTCGATTCAATGAAATAATCGAATTTGTGAAAGGGGGATTGGAAGATTTTTCTGTTTCCAGGGAAACCAATAAATTCGGTATTCCACTCCCGTTTGATTCTACTCAGGTGACGTATGTTTGGTATGATGCGCTTTTTAATTATCTGACACTTGTTCAGGATGATGAAGCAAAGTGGTGGCCAGCAGATCTCCATGTTATCGGGAAAGATATTGTCAAATTCCATGGGATATACTGGCCTGCGATGCTCTGGAGTGCTGGATATGAAGCACCGAAGCAACTTCTGACAACAGGATTTTTTACGGTCGATGGACAAAAAATGTCGAAGACTATCGGAAATGTTATAGATCCAGTCCAGTATTGTCAAACGTATTCTCGAGATATGCTGACGCTCTATCTTTTTAGCGCTTTTCCTATTGGTGAAGATGGGGATTTCTCTCAAGAGCAAGCAATTCTGACATACAATGCAAAGCTTTCAAATAATCTCTGAAATCTTCTCAATCGTTTTATCGCACTTTCTCTGAAAATCTGAGGAGAAATCGCTGTGAATCAAAGAGAAGAAAATGATGTCTTTTCTCAAGAAACAAAGATCGAAGAATATCATACGCGTATGAGAGGGTATGATCTCAAAGGAGCTTTGGAGTGAGCATTTGAGTATGCGAGTGAGATAAATAAGTATGTAGATGATATGTCTCCATGGAAGATAGACACCGAAAATTCTGAAAATATAAAGGTAGTAAATAACATACTTTTCATACTTATAGAAAATCTGAGAATTGTCGCACTTATGCTCATGCCTTTTTTCCCTACTAAGATGGTAGAACTACTTGATCGAATCGGAAATTCTTATGATACAACATTGTCACTGGAAGAAAATATAAACAATCGTCCATTACAGTATCGAGTTATAGAAAAATGAGATCCTCTTTATCTGAGAATAGAAACAAAAAAGAATTAACTCCCTATGAACTTCATTCCTCATCATCATATTCCAAAAGAAGCAAAAAAAGTTTTTACCTGAATTCGAAGTGAAGTATTTCAGTGGGATCAAAAGATGTATGATGGATCAATAGCGACTTTTGAGAGGATTAGGTTTCTCGATGGTGCATTTGTCATAGCTATCGATACTGATGGCATGATACTACTTACTCGACAAATTCAGCCAGGACGCCCAGCGTTCATATCACTGCCAGGTGGATCCTTTGATTTTGGCGAAGAAGATCCTCTCGTCTGTGCACAGAGAGAACTTATCGAGGAGACTGGATATGTGAGCACAGAGTGGAAAGAATGGATGAGATTTGATGGAACAAGCAATGTGATGACATATGCGCATTTTTTTATTGCACGAGAATGTAGGAAAATCCAGGAAATATCCCCAGATCCTGGCGAACAGATTGAGCTTTTTTCACTTGATTTTGATGCATTTCTTGAGCTCTCAAGTGACAAAAGATTTCATCATCACTGGAATCTCCTACCGTATCTCTATGAAGCAAGACTTGATACGAAGAAAAAAGAGGACTTTCGGAAGCTTCTTTTTGAGTCCTAAAATTCTGCAATTCTCCAACCTTGTGAATCTTTAAGAGTCATGATCACCTTGTTATCATATCCAAATGTAACATCGAGTCAGACATCTAACCATCTTCACTCCAGTCTTTCTCCATTTTTTAAAAGTGAATAGGTGCCATCATCGTTTTTTTCGATAAAGAGAAATACGCGAGGATTAGTGAGGTCATAAAAGGCGTAGTCATTTCGAATATCCCTTTTTGTATATCCTGTTTCTTTCACGATGAGAGAGGTGTTTCGATAGATGCCCCAAATATTATCCAAAAGTCCAGCATAGAGGACAGATCCTCCATCAGCCGAGAGAATTGGATTCATATACCCTTCGATACCACATATGTTCCCTCGGTATCTCGTAAAAAGACAATACTTATTGTCTCAGAGTGGCCGAGCAAAGTATTCGTAAGAATTTCCACTTCTTTCGAGAAAAACCTCACGTATCTCCTCATACTTACCAGGAAGGTAAATACCATCGTAGACTAGTCGGTAAATGCCTCATTCGTGAAGTTTGTAGATGCTATGAGATCCATTGCTTTTATAGCTTTTTTCTACATATCAATCTTTTATTTCCTCTGGCACATCGTTATTTTTTATGATGATGTGTTTGTTATTCTTTTGTCAGGCAATCATGACATCATACCCACTCGGAGAGAGACTTATTTTTTCTACACTTTCGAAAAGGGCACTCATTTTTCCCCCATTTTTCTTCACGATAAATCATGTTCATGTTTTCTCTGCCCACGAAAGCGTCTTACCACTCGCATCTTTTGTGATGTTTGAAACAGGAAAGGCTATTCCGGTAAATGTTTTTTCTTGCGTATTTGTCAGAAAGTATATTTCACCACTTCCAGAGAGAATGAGTGAATCTTTTGTGCTGGATGAGGAGATAATGTCTCGAGTATCCCGTATGCCATCTATAAAGAGCTCACCTGTTGAGCTCAACACTATATTTTTATTTCCCAGGAGGTATGATTCTCACCTTCATTCCCATTTTCCATCTTTCTTTCATGTAAAAAAGAGAGCATCATTCTGCCTCTCAAAGCGAAGCCCCGTGATCTCTTCATATGGTTTTGAGAGCGTTATTCCTGAACGTGATTCGATACTTCCACTAAAAACTTCAGATAAAATCATGTGACTTTTGTACCCTTCTGGCCATTTGAGCGAAATACTCATAATAATAATTCCAAAAAGAAGAAGTAAAATAGTTCCAATAATCCCCAAAATTTTATCGATTGTTTGTGAGTGAAAAGTAGTTCATGTAAAATCAAAACGGATACTTGCGTAGAGAAGTATTCATCCAGAAACAAGAAATATCCATCCCCATGAAAAGTCAGTAAGTGTTAGTCCACTTCTAATATTTCGTATATCTTCGGTAAAAAGAAAGAAAAATACGAGCACCAGAAGTCCGAGTATGCTGTAGCCAAAAAAAGGAAGTCGACTCCAATTTCGTATACTTAAAATGTAGAAGGTGATGGCAAGGAGCAAAAAAAGCACATAGGCTATCCACTGTTTGTCTGTGAGTGGAAGCGGAGTGCCATCACCAAGATATGAACCAACAGGGGCAATAATACCAGTAAATATACTCACTATTGCGAGCATTCAGGCATGTGCACGAGAGAATTGCATATGAGAGATTAGAATAGTCAATAGACATTGTACCTATTTTCTCTGAAATGCAAGTGGATTTCTTGATGCATTATTAACTTCCTGATGCTTCATCTCTTTTCCACATAGTCGGAGTATTCCAACGATTTCTAAAATTTTCGTTTGAAGCGATATTATTTTTTGCTTGACTGAAAGCTTCACGAATACTGTTTGCTCAGAGTGTTTTTCTCAGCTCTTCACTAAAACTCCTCAGAGACTCGAACTGATTCCTCCGGACAAAAGCATCATTCATATCAAGTTTTCCATCTTTCCATATTCCTGTTTTCCCGGTTCTTTCCCTGAGTCCGAGTAAGAGTGATTCCAGATTTTCTTGTCCGAGCGTATCATAACCAAGAGTTATGAGTATTTTGAGTGTTTCTCGTGCATCTCAGTCAAAAGTATCAGGAGGTTTTGGAGGACTATTTTTCGCTTCTTCGATGATAGCTTTCTCTTTTGTATAGAGGATGAGGAGTTTATCAAGAGCATTTCTTTCGCGTTCAAAGAGTTTATTGAGTTTTTCTATTTTTTCACTATCACCTGATCCACTGGTGAGAAGGGAAAGATTTTTTTCTTTTCGTTCAGTATTTATCGTTTGGAGCATTTCGACATGTTTGATACGAATCTCGATACTTCATGAAGGAGCAAGAGCTTTGGTATAAATATCAGTAAGTACGCGACTCTCTTTCTCATCAGCACTGAGTACTGGCTCAACTTCATGGATGAGTATTTCAGTATTGACCTTTTTGAGCCTATCATCTATATCCATTCTTCTTTTTTCTTCAGCTACCGGAGGAACTTCCCGACCGATGGAGAGTCCAGAAAAAGAAATCTCACTACGTGGAGGTTTATCCATATGAAATCTTTTCTCACTCTTGTCCTTTCCTATGAGTGCATATCGATTTCAGATTCCATCATAGTGAATATGTGAATAGTTGCCATTTGCGAGATCATTTTTCATGCTGATGAGCACTCTTTCAGTACGATCTCATGGAACAAATCTCGTAGATATGTGAGCATCAACCTTCTGGTATTCAACCACCATACTAGTAGGAATTCCCAGGATACGCAGCGATCTAATGGAACTTTCAAAGGCTTTTGGATCTTTTGAAAAACTTTGGAATCTGCTCGGATCTGAGAGGATAATCGAAGCTGAGATATAACTGTCATATTTTCCTGACCTGAGCTGTTCATCGGAGACTCATTGTCTTTTGAGTTCTGAAACAGCTGCATTATCTCAACTTCCTGACTTGGCTTCTGAGAGGGAAGAAGAAAGAAGAGATTGTCACTCAGGATTGAGATTTCCTCTTAAGGTATTTACTTCATTCTCAATTTTTGATAAATTCGATACTATTTCTTCTTGTATGTCTATTTTAGGATTATTTTGATTGATCACTGCGTTAATTTCTCATTTCTTCTGATTCTGCTGATTGAGTATTCATATATCAGTGTTATCTTGATACTTCGCGAATGCCAGGTAATCTTTTCTTGTCCACTCAGCAGTATCACGTTTCTTCACAGCCTCATCCAATGATTTGTCACCGTATTTCTTTAAAAATTCATCAAATTTATCCCCATTTGAAGCCATTGTCAATACAT
>JANOWM010000066.1:0-2670 GCA_031417875.1 Candidatus Altimarinota bacterium | reverse complement strand
ATACGTTGTTGTCCTGAAGCATCAAACCAACTTCCATTTTGATCCCAAAAAGATAGCCATCAGCCATTTCATCAGACATATCATATACGATTCGTATTTGCATGGATATATTTTACACCGTTTGTTGATTCATCATCTCGCATCTTGATATATGAGTATGCTCATCCTGCTTGTCATAGAGTCAAGTGAGATCCTGCGACTTCGAGTGCCCCATCAGGATTCGCTGTTCCAATTCCTACATTTCCACTTGGCTTGATCCACATTCTACTCACTGAATTCGTAAAGAATGATACATCGATATTTGATCCTGCTGGTGAACCAAGTTCTATCTGATCATATCATGCTTGGTTATAATAATTCAGTCATCCTTTCCCTTTTACATATATAGCACCATCGACATCGAGTTTTGCTTGTGGATTTACTGTTCCAATACCTACATTTCATCATGTATACGCTATACCCGATCCAGTATTTCCCCATTGAGATAATGATGCTCCACCCCATGAGCTCTGACAGATTCATGAGAGACAGAGTGAGCCTGAGATATTCATATTTCCTGAAAGAGTTGCGGAACTTCCAAATGTGCTCGTTCCAGAGATATTCATATTTCCTGCTACATCGAGTTTTGATGTAGGATTATTTGTTCCTACTCAGAGATTTCCCATGAGAAATCCATTGCCATTATTTGCAAAATTCACACTCGCTCACGTATTATTTCTTCAGATAACAGCACCTCATGCTCATTGACAGTTTCATATAGATGATCCGGTACAAAGACTGTCATATGAGTAGAGAGTAGTAACTCCTACACTTCATACCTGCAGATCATACCATTCAGGATTTGCTGGCTGAGGTATCGTTCCTATATTTACATTTCCTCCGACTTTGAATCTTACTCGTGTATCTGGAGCCGTATTAATGCCGACATATCATGTTGCGGTAATTGCCATGAGCGTGGATCCTGTTTGATTACGAAAATTATAGTTTGGCATACTAAAGTAGGCATTGCGTATACCTGTTCCTGTCGTCAAGTGATAGAATGGAGTTCCAGCATTATTATGAACGAGACTATTGGCCCAGGTATTTGGAATACCCGTCGCTAACTGAGATATGGATTGTGCATTGTTTCCTGCATTGGTATTGTAGAGACGGGAAACGAGGAAATTATTGACATTATCCTGAACATCGAGCTTATATCCTGGAGTGGTTGTACCGATTCCCACATTTTTTACATTCCACCAGTAAAAATCTCGACTTGTCCCATCAGTACCGAGTGCAAAGGAACTATTATTGTCTGCTCATAGCCAATGAGTTCGCGTGGTTCCTGTATAAAATGAAATATAATTCCATTCTGTTCCTGCTGTTTTTATGAGCATGAGAGGATTATCTTGGGTAGACGAAACCACCATTTTAACGCTTGGTGCCGTCGTTCCAATTCCCACGTTTCATCCAGTCGTGATCGTCAAATCTTGCCTCATAGCCGCAACCCCATCCGCCCTGGCTCAGAAGCTCAGTGGGAGCCAGTTAGCTATAAGATTAACTCATGAATTTCATCCAATAACATTCATATACTGCCCATTGGATCACGCATTATAGAGATCATAGATAGAAAAGAGTGCCTTATCTGATTGCGCTCATGGAAGCACATTTTGTATGTGAAGTTTCGCTGTAGGGGTCGCTGTTCCGATTCAAACATTTCATCCAACTGCTACCCTCATCTTTTCAGTATTATTTGTTCTGATGATGAGATCTTGGTTGTTCGTACTTCCGAGAAATTGGGTCGGACCAATAATATTTCACGATAAAGAGAAGTAATTACTTCCATTAAATGATGTACAAAGAGGAGTCATATAGGTTACCCCGATAGTAGAATCAAATCCCGTAATAAATGAATTTGCGAGTGAGCATGGGTTATTTTCCATGTTTTGAAAATATGTGGCAAAGAGACCATTCGGGTCTTCTCCTGATGGCCCAGTAGCAGGTGCTGCTGAGAGAGAAGAGATAGACAGAATTACTCCGAAAAGAACAGCAAGAATAGATCGAGACATATAAAAAAATGATAGAAAATATCAAAACTCCTTTACAGTGTAGTGTTTCTATAATCTATGGCAAATTTATTTCTCTATTCGAATGGTATTTTTATTCTCTAATATATCAGAGAATACTTTTCTCGATTTTCTTATTCTCACAAGATAAGATTTGGAAACAATATGTATTCACGATAATTTTTTAGAAAAAGAAATTAAGCATATTTTTTTTCTTTTGTATACTCTCGTGGGTATAAGAAAAAGTCAAAATAAAATTTGACACGCGAAAACAAAAGCATACTATACCCTCATCATTTAACTTTTATTCTATGGCTAAAAAAGCAAAGAAGACTTCTGAGGAGCTCCTCAAAAAACAGCAAAAGAAGGCGAAGAAGGAAGCTGCAAAAGTAGCGAAGAAGGCGAAGAAGGAAGCTGCAAAAGTAGCAAAGAAAAAACCTACTTCCGTAAAACCAGTTGTTGCAAAAAAAGCTCCTGCAAAGAAGTCTCCAGCGAAAAAGCCAGTAGTAAAAAAAGTTGCTGCAAAAAAGGCTCCAGTGAAAAAACCTGTAGCAAAAACCGTTACAAAAGTAGTGACTCCAGCAGTAACAACTACTACTGTCGCTCCAGTAAAAAAAGTAGTTGC
>JANOWM010000065.1:0-4611 GCA_031417875.1 Candidatus Altimarinota bacterium | reverse complement strand
CTACAAAAAGGCATCCAACAAATACAAAAAGTATCCCCATAAATATCCAGGTTGAAAATACGGTATTCGTTATATGAAGATTCCCGATCATCCATCCTTCGATGATTTCACCTTTTGGGAGAGGAATGTGTGGTCATTCATGTGCTTCTCCTTTTTTTGTGGTATCTTCACTGACTTCTCCATGACTCGCTGTTGTTTCTACTATGCTCGTTACCGTATTTTCTGGCGTACTCGCAAGTGCTGTTTCTTCAACACTTCCAAAAAAAGAAAATGCTATGATGCCAACAAGAATGATTCGAAGGTGCTTTTTCATATAAAATTGATCGCCGGTGAGTATATCCAAAGGTGAATTTTTTGCAAATTTTTTATGATAGGACTTTTCTTCTCGAATCTTTAAGAAAAATTTAAGAATCATTCATATACTGTAGATGCTCCTAGTCCAACTGGAGCTAGGAGTTATTTTTTAACCATCTCATTTTATGAGAAAACTCCTCTGTAGATGGCTCATACTATTAGGAATTGAGCCAGTCATTCTCTTCCGAAGAGTGACAGGGCGGACGCGAAGAAAACTTCTTCGTAAGTACCGCTAGCAAGAAAAAGACCCGCACATGGGTCTTTTTCTTTGGAGTTACTTTTCCTCCTCTGTAGATTATCTCTTTTAGAGATGTTTGCATTATATCTTATTTCTCAGAAATGCAAATTTTTATTCCCCCATAACGACACACCATGTTTTCTCACTCGAGAGATCTGCCTCTTTGAGTCTGTATTTTAATATCGCAGGCTCAGTAACTCCCATCTGGATAGCGAGTTCATGTGCAAGTTCTCAGTACGTGACAAGAATTCGTGGTTCGATCTTTTCTACTATCTCATGAGAAGCTTTGGATCCTGGCATGACGAGAACATCAATAGTGCCGAGAAATTCGAGAGCCTCAGCCGAGATAAGAGTAGGTATATGTGGAATATAGGCGACCCAGTATCCTTCCGTTCGAAAATGATAGAGTTTTTCGTCATTTTTATCAAAAACGTACATAAGGCAGCCGCTCTTTTCATACTCTCATGCCATATCAATCTCCATACCATCGAGAGTAATAGAATCTGCTCCGAGCAGAATATCTTTTTTATCAGAAGTGATCGTAGTGATGTTATTTTTAAATGAGAAGTCCATAGAGAATAAGTTAATGATGGTGGGAGAATACGGAAAAATAAGAGAAAATCAAATATTCATGCAATGCATGAATGAGAACAAGAGAAGATTTCCCTGACTAATGAAGTTCGCCGTTATTCAAATTTTTTCTACATAAAATGTCGATTTTTTTCGATAAATCCAGTAACATCTGGTTTGACCCAAATATCTTTGAGATATTCAGGGGTAAACCACTTATATCCGATAAATCGTTCTTCTTTTCGAGGACGTGGTTCGTGCTTGCCAGTATATTTTACGAGGAAAAGGTAGACATCCTTATTAATGGTGGGAGCATCTTCGAGATACGTAGCGATAAATGAATAGGTAATTTTATTCATAAATTTTATCACTTTGAGATCTGCGAGTGCGAGGCCCGTCTCTTCTCATATCTCACGGAGGGCTGTCTCTGCCGCTGTCTCATCATCTTCCATATGTCATTTTGGGAGGACATACTCCATATCTCATCTCGCATTTTTCCATGCGAGCATCAGAATGTGTATTTCCTGTCACCTTTTTCTGTAGACTATACCGCCAGCACTCTTTTCAAAGAGTTCTGCCATAATCTTTTAAGTTTAAAGTAATAAATTTTTCACTATTGCCAAGTATACTCAATAATTTCCTAATTCCAAAAAAATCGTGAAGAAAAGTTGATTTTTCAAAGTTTTTTCATACCCTCACTTATGAGTTTTTAACCATTTTATACATGAGACTGAGAATCGGGAGTGATACACTCCGAAAAGCCATAGAAGCCACGAGTCATGCGACGAGTGCTTCGAACCTTACACCTATTCTCGAAAATATCCTTTTTGATGCTCAGTACAAAAAGCTCGTCCTCACAGGAAATAACCTCGATATGGCCATCGAATATATTATCGAGGATGACATCGACGTTGAAGTCGAATGAAAATTCACGATTTCTTCAAAGTTTCTCGCCTCATATATTTCTCTCGTTTCTGATAAAGAAATTTCTATCGAACTCGAGAAGTGATGAAGTCTCGTATTTAAAACTCAAAGTGGAAGTACCAAATTTAAGTGACTTCCTGCTGATAAGTTTCCGAGTATTCCTGTTATTCCGACGATTACCCCACTTATACTCAAGGCATCAGATCTCAAAACCGCTATCGATAAAACCCTTTTCTCGACCGCATCATCTGGTCTTCGTCCTATGCTCGCTGGTATCTATACCCGTGCGAAGTGATGACGACTGACGATGGCATCGACTGATAGTTTTCGTCTTTCGGAAATACAGATAAATACAGGAACTGATGTAGATCAGACTCCAATTATCATCCCGGAAAAAACTGCCTGAGAAATCGCCCGAATCATCACCGATGAGACAAAAAATGTATCACTCTACACTCACGAATCTCAGTTCCTCCTCGTACTAGGACCAATCAGGATCACATCACGACTTCTTTCTGGAAAATTTCCAGATTATGAGAGCTTTTTTCCCAGTGAATACAATACAAAATCAACTATTCTACGATGAGAACTCTCAAACGCTCTCAAACAAGCCAATCTCGTTGCCCGACAAAATAATTACAATACGCGTATTAGATCAAAACATGAAGGTATCATCGAAATTTCTACCGGGGATACCGAGATTGGCGCAAGTAGCATCAGTATCTCTGGATCTGTCGAATGACAGGAAGATATCATCGGTATCAATAGTGAATACCTTCTCCAGACACTCTCAGTCATGCGAGAAGACTATGTGAGTATCGAATATAAAAACCCTCTCTCCCCTATTGTTATCAAATGAGTTCCGTTTGATAACAATGGAAAAAGTTATCGTCATCTTATCATGCCACTGAAAATTTAAATTATGCTCAATAAGCTCGAAAATCTACAAACCCACGTCCTCTCCCACCTCCCTTCACTTACGAGTGAAGAAGATTTGATCGAATACCGAAATTCCATTCTCGGAAAAGCCTGAGAACTCACAACGATTCTCAAATGACTCAAGGATCTTTCAAATGAAGAAAAATGAACGGTTGGAAAAAAGGCAAATGAAGTACGCGATATCATCACTGAGGCCTTTGAAAAAGAAAAAATTCGTATTCAAAAAGATATCATCACCAAAAGACTTGAAACCGAGTGGTCAGATGTCACCATTCCCTTCTCTCTCGAAAAGTGAAGTATTCATCCGATCACAACCGTTCGACAGGAAGTCGAAGATACTTTTACCCGTATGGGATTTGACATCTATGAATCGATGGAGATGACGACCGAATATCTGAACTTTGATGCTGTCAATGTCCCGAAAAATCATCCAGCCAGAGATATGCAAGATACATTTTGGCTCGAGTGAGATGGCAATGTCCTCGCGACACAGACATCGTGTATGCAAAATCTCATCATCCGTAGTAAAACACTTCCTATCCGTTCTGTGATTATCGGAAGAGTCTTTCGAAATGAAGATGTCGATGCAACACATGAAAATACCTTTTACCAAATAGAATGTGTGGTCGTAGATAAATGAATTCATATTGGTCACCTCAAATTTACTGTCGAAACTATGCTCTCTGATATTTTCGGAAAGAAAGTTTCGATCCGCATGCGTCCTGGATATTTTCCGTTTGTTGAGCCAGGTGTCGAAATTGATTTCTCCTGTCCATTTTGTGATGGCAATGGATGTAAAATTTGTAAAAAATCAGGATGGATAGAGTTTATGTGAGCATGACTCATTCATCCAACCGTTCTCAGGGAGGCATGACTTGATCCTGAAGTCTACAGTGGATTTGCATTTGGAGCAGGACTCAATCGTCTTGTGATGATAAAATATGGAATCCCTGATATGCGATATTTTATGCATCCGGATGTGAGATTTTTGAGACAGTTTTAGTAAAAAACGGACAAATACGCTTTAATATTTGCTCATTTCTGGATTATTTGCTATAATAGTGGCAGATAATCTTTTTTTATGCTCTTTCCTCGTAACAAACTCGTTGACACCTTTATTCGTCAATTTGAATAAAAAAACCCAAAAAGTATAATCCTTTTTGGGCCTAAAGGATGCGGAAAAACGACATTTTTGAAGCTTCTGGAAAATGCTGGAATTCTCGAGAAATGAAAGACTGAATATGTAAAAACTGATATCCATACCCATGAAACTCGCATCCATGAGCCAAAATTCATCGTCATCGATGCTGAAATAAGCTTTGATTTTTCTGAAATTCGGACATTTATCGATTCCAAATTGCCCGAAACAAAGATAATTTTTGTGACAGAATCATTTTCAGATGAAGATGAAGGTATTTTCAGTTTCAAAATACCACCTCTCTCATTCCGAGAATACACAGAGTGACATCATCATAGCGTCAATGTCAATGAGCTCATGAATGAAGAGGCTGACTCAAATGCGCTTGTCAGACTTCGTGATGAATATATACATCTCTGACAAAATGGCGAATCACTCGCGAAATGAG
>JANOWM010000064.1:0-3837 GCA_031417875.1 Candidatus Altimarinota bacterium | reverse complement strand
TTCAAGTTTGGTGTAGTATCGCCCACTATGAAAAATCAAAAATCCCCCACGAAAGTGGAGGATTTTTTCTCTATGACAACAACTATTCAAAAAAACTACGAAAAGTGGCGATGACTATCAGTCTAAGAATTAATTATATGTGTTTTCTTAATTCTTAGCTCAGTTCAGAGATATTTTTGACCTCTTTCATTCATATTCAACCCATAATTGAATAGCATCTTTACATTTTTTGCTGATTTTGCTAAATTAGTTGTCAATAAAGCGATATCATGATTACCCTCTGTTGGAAAAATAAAAAATACAGCAAGAAATTTTCACGGCCTACTCGTAGGTAAAGTCATTCTAGTGTATCATGTCTTTTTCCAGAAACTTTCTGGAAATACATTAACATTATCCATGCAGATAGAAAGTTTAAGAATTTCAACGTTACCATAAGGTATATGTTCTATAACACAAAATCAGTCCCTTTCGATGTAAGGGCAAGACTCAAAAAATCTCGCGTCGTTACTATTATACATCTGATTTGCTACTTCCCATATAGCGCTATCATTTTCCGGTACTCAACCCTTCTGGAGTCATTCACAGTAGTTTCCAAGGAAAAAGAGTGTATATATCCCCATATGAATCTCTCCTCTTTTTTCTAACTCGATGAGATATTCCACGGGAGTATTCGGAGAGATTATTGTATGTGCGATTTTTGTTGCTTTTGGAGGCATCTTTTCAGGTTTTTGAATTACGGACTGAAAAGGAACACTAGTTGTATGCTCCTTTATATCTCCGACTATTTTCATTGACTCAGGAGAGGGAGGATTCTCTTGGACTCTGTGAGTATCTCTAATAGTAGCTATAATACGTTGTTTGAGTCATGCTTGTGTATCAGCAGTATTCACAGGATTGTCTGATATCCTCTTGTTGAGGGCAAGAGCCCTAGCCCGCTTGATAGCTTCGTAAGCAGTATCTCAGTTAGCATCTGATGAAGGAGTGGATGTAGCAGGCATATGTTTCTTAGTACTTTAAATTACTATGTGTATATAATATTACTTTCTCTTTCTTTTGTCCAATTTTCCTCTCGCTTTTTCCCGTTTTTTCCATAGAATCTCTTCTAAAGTTCCATAGGTACTAGGAAAAATCCCACTTTCGTCATTCCGACAATAGGAGGGATCTGCCCTCCTAATAAAAAGCAGATCCCTCATTCTTCGGGATGACAAAAATAGTGACCATCCTACTATCTTACTATCCTACCAATCTACTACTTATGAATATCCTTCGCTACGCACTCAAAAACATCCTGAGAAATCCTTTTCTCTCCATCTCTTCAGTACTTATTATCACGCTCCTCGCCTTTTTTGTAAATATTCTCTTTTTTATTCTTTTTTCGAGTGATGAATTTATCTCGAAGATAAATAGTCGTATCTCCATAACGGTGAATGTGCGAGACGGTTTTGATAGTGCTCATCCGAGAATAGGTGGTATGCTGAAGGAGCTTCGATGAGCGTTTACCGGTATATCACTTACCTATATTTCTCGTGAAGACGCTTTTAATATCCTCAAAGAGCGTGATCCAGATCTCGCAAATCTCGTCGAAAATGTCCGAGAAAATCCCCTTCCAAATAGCCTACGAATAACGAATATCGACCTTGCTTCGTACTCCACACTCAATAATTATATCGCACGTTACCAAGATATCCTGCAGTACGATGCAACCGACATGAATCAAAAACTCCTCGATTATAAGGCCCAATATAGTCGTATCACCCTTATTGTTTCACTGCTTGAAACTCTGAAGTTTACTGTCTATATGCTACTCTCTCTATTTTTCTTTACGGTTGCCATCATTATCTATATGATCATCCAAAATTTTATCTACTTTCTCAAAGAAGAGGTTGAGATTATTGAACTGGTAGGAGGAAGTCCTTCATTTATCTATGGCCCATTTGTCGCTCAAGGAATTATATATGCAGGCATTTCGGCACTCATCGCAGGAAGTCTTATTTTTCTCTTTCTTCAGATTCTCTCTGATGCGGGTACTCCTTGAGTGATTTTGACTCTTGTGGAGAGCTTTTATATCTTTTTTGGAAGTATATTTTGGTATATTTTCCTCCTTTTCTCCTTTGTCTGAGGCATTTCTGCCTGGATTGCCTCAAAGAAACATATTCACTCGACGATTGGACGATAAATTTTCTCTAAAATCGATTTGCATTTTCATAAATCGTATATATACTCGCCCTCGCATTTTTGATAGATGTTTTGTACAAAAAATCTATTCGAATGCACGATAGTTGACCATGTGGTGCTGTAGCTCAGTTGGTTAGAGCGCTGCCCTGTCACGGCAGAGGTCGCGAGTTCGAGTCTCGTCAGCACCGCCATTTCCTGCCCCTTCCTGGGGCCTTAGCTCAGTTGGCTAGAGCGCCTGTTTTGCACGCAGGAGGTCAAGGGTTCGACTCCCTTAGGCTCCACCATTTTCTACTTCCAAATTTTTAACTTATGTGACTTCGAAATAAAAGACCGCACAACATGGTTTACTCTGTAAATCGTAAGTGACCTCGTCCAGGTGGGAAAATCTCTCACGCTATCAAGCACTATAAGCATCTTCAGGCACGAATTGCTTTCGAGGGGGAAACTCTTTGGCTCAAAAATGCTATGACGATCGTTCTTGCAAAGTTTAAAAAATACGCAATCAATATAGCAAAGATCTAAACATAATTAACAATTACCATTATGCCTCGCCTCACTTCTTCTGCACATAAAAAACTCAAAAAAGCAACGATTCGGATCGATAAAAAGATGCGAAAGACAAAAAAATAAAATTTTTTGCATTTCACTCCTTTTTTCTTATAATTTCCCAGCATTTATTTTTTATTTTTCTTTTTTTATGTCTACTTACGACAGATCAAAGCCACATATGAATATCGGTACTATCGGTCACGTTGACCATGGTAAGACGACTTCTACAGCGGCATTTACATACGTTCTCGCGAAGAAATTCGGAGGTGAAACTAAGGCATACGATCAAATCGATGCTGCACCAGAAGAAAAGGCACGTGGTATTACTATTAATACAGCTCACGTTGAGTATCAAACTGGTACTCGTCACTATGCACACGTTGACTGTCCTGGTCATGCTGACTACGTCAAGAACATGATTACTGGAGCAGCTCAGATGGACGCAGCTATTCTCGTAGTAGCAGCTACTGACGGACCTATGGCTCAAACTCGTGAACATATTCTCCTTGCTCGCCAAGTAGGTGTTCCTTATATCGTCGTTTGGATGAACAAATGTGATATGGTAGATGACTCTGAAATGCTCGACCTCGTCGAGATGGAAATCCGCGAACTTCTCTCAAAATATGAATTTACTGGTGACGATCTTCCTGTTATTCGTGGTTCTGGACTCGTTGCTCTCGAAAATCCTGAAGATATGGACAAGCCATACGGAGCAAAGTGTGTTATGGAACTTTTTGAAAAACTCGAAGCATACGTTCCAGTTCCAAAACGTGATCTCGAAAAACCATTCCTTATGCCAGTCGAAGATGTCTTCTCTATTAAGGGACGTGGTACCGTAGTAACTGGTAAAATCGAACAAGGTGTTATCAAGGTTGGTGATGAAATCGAAGTTCTCGGTATTCGCGATACTATCAAGACAATTGTTACTGGTATTGAAATGTTTCATAAGCTTCTTGACCAAGGTCAGGCTGGTGATAACGCTGGACTTCTTCTCCGTGGTATTGAACGTACTGATGTTGAGCGCGGACAAGTCCTCGCAAAGCCAGGATCTATCAAGCCTCATACAAAATTTGATGCTGAAGTTTATGTTCTTACAAAAGATGAAGGTGGACG
>JANOWM010000063.1:0-20325 GCA_031417875.1 Candidatus Altimarinota bacterium | reverse complement strand
CTTTTGGAGAATTCGCGAATTCGAATATTCGTGGTAGAAGAATTTTGGAGAATTCGCGAATTGGAATATTCGAGTTTTTTAGTTTTTTAGAATTCGCGAACTCGGATATTCGTGGAGAAAGTTTTTTTAAACTATTTTTTTGTTTTAAATTATTAAACTACACTCATAATATAACGAGCCTAAATGAGGTACTTGAAGATTAAATAACAATTTCTAAACATTTTTCTATAAGTTTCTTTTTTCCTATAATCGTCGACATATCATACTCTCTCCCTCCTTCACGCAAGTAGAAATCTATGATGGAAAGTGATGTTTCCTTGAGGGAAAGAATATCTCATCATGACTTGATAAATTCATCAGGGTCTTTTCCGTTCGGAAAGACAATAATACGAATTTCCAGATCTTCATTTAATAAATTTTCCACTGATAAAAATGTCGCTTTTACTCAGGCATTATCAGAATCAAGCGCCAGATATACCACTTTAGCGAATCGCTTGAGTATGCGAATATGCTCCTTTGTGAGAGCTGTTCCACTTATTCACACCGTATTTTCGACAAGAGCCTGGTGCATAGTGATGGTATCCATCTGGCCTTCGACAATAAAAGCTTCACCTGTTTTTGCAATAGATTGTTTTGCCAGGTGAAATCCATAAAGCGTAGAACTTTTATCAAAAATATGAGATGCTGGGGAATTGAGATACTTTGGAAGGGTATCGGTCAATACTCTCCCCGTAAAAGCCACAACATGTCACATACTATTAGCTATCGGGAAAACAATCCTCCCAAAAAACTTATCTCGTGACTCGGTAACAAAAAGTCCAGAATCGATAATGAATGTAAGTTCAAATCACGCATTCTTGAGAAAGTAGAGAAGGTCTCTCGGAGCATGCGAATATCCAAGCTGAAATTTTTTTATTATTTCATCCGTAATTCATCGTTTTTTGAGATATTCGTATGCATCTTTGTTTTCACTCAGAAATAAAGCTTCATTATACCACTGGGCTGCTTTCTTGTAAAGGGCATAAATATCTCCTCACTTTTCTCCTTGTTCATTTCGGACAAATTCTGTTTTAAATTCCATTCCAGCTTCTTTTGCCAGCATGTGTGCTGCTTCACGAAATTCAATTTTCTCGATTTCCATAAGAAACTTTATCGGACCTCATCCTTTTCCACAAGAAAAACAATGAGCAATATTTTTCTGCGGAGAAACGATAAAAGAAGGAGATTTTTCACTATGGAATGGGCAGAGTCACTTATAATTGACTCATGCTTTTTTGGTTTGTACATACCGATTGACAATATCGAGTATAGAAATCCGAGATTCGATGTCTTCCCTGAGTGACATAACTATTTTTTGATAACAAATTCTATACTATCGATATTCTTTGATGAAATGGTGCGTATCCAAAAAGGTGAAAATTCAATATCAACTTCCTTAATATGGCCATTATTTATCAGTTTTGAGACAGCTTCATCTCGAGAAAGACCAGCAATCATAATTTTCATATTACGAGTAAGCTCATTAGTGATATTTTCGAAGTCGAAGGTCGTACTTACTGTCATTTCCATTGTCGCCTTAATACGAGTATTGTCTTCGGCTTTTGAAACAATGCTTGCAACCCGAAGAGTATCTTCATGAAGAGCAATATACTTTTCTGTTCACTGGAGAAGACTCTCTTCGAAGATTCATCTCAGATAGTCGATAGTCGCTTTTCTGTCATAAGTAAGTGCGTTCACCTGGACATGTCATCGAAGAGTAACTTCATGAGCACTCTCTCAAAATTTATATGGTGATGTCATGACTATGGTTTCTCCTGTATAGGTAATATTTTCTCACGAAAGAAGCGCGTAGTCTTCTCAAAAATTTTGCTTCCCTTTTTCGAGAGCGGCCTGGAGATCACTTTGTGATTTTTTGAAAAGCTGGGCACGAAGTATAGACTCAAATTTTTTCACTTCATCTTCCGTCACGATAAATATTTGAGGGTCGGTACCTCCTACAAAATCTCCCTTTGCCTTTGCATAAACTTTGTCTCTATTAAATTTAAGCCCTGGAATAGTCAAATCAGTTCCTCTTTTTATATTTCACCTAAGACCAATAATTCTTCATGCCTCATCATTTCCATCTGCCGTAACCGTAGCTTCTGCTGATCCAATTTCGGTAACACCATTGATAGACTGTGATCTCGGAACATTTACCCATCATTTGAGACGAAATACTTCTCCATTTTCACTCACAAATCGAGTGAGCGGCTTGAGTGCTTGGTCACTTTCAAGCTCGTTATAGATAATGATGATTCCTTCAGCGTTAGCTGTGGAATTAGAATCAACAACTGTGAGTGCAAAGTTCATAGAAATATCTACCGGTATAGAGAGAGTTTTAAGAGGAAGTACGTTTTTTCATTGAAAAACAGATCCAGAAATACTCGAATAGATAATATTGGCACTTACCGGACGAACTGATATCTGAGGGGTAATAGATATAATTGTTTTTGAAACCGCAAAATGAAAGATAAAAAGAAGAAGCGTTACTGAGACGATAAGTCATGTAACGATAAGAAAGAAATGAGGAGAGGTTTTATGAAAGACGTGAATCTTTTTCTTTTCCAAAAATTTCCGACGCACAAAATAAGAGACATATTGCCATCCTCGACGAATTTCATAGAGGAAGTATTCCCACATAGACAGATTATATGCGAGAATATTTTTATCGAGAATGCTATAATCTAATGACGCTTCCTTTCAAACTTCAGCAATAAATCCGAAGGTTCGACAAAATACCCTCGCTTTTTCAGATTCTACAATCAATACAACATCTTCAGGACGAAACCTCTCCTTGAGCACAAATAAAATATCTCGCGTCAGGGTAAAGTTCACATGACGAAAATCAATTTTCACACTTCATGACATGTGTTCTTTTTCTTTTTTTATATACGAAAGAGCTTGTATTTGTGTGTACGCTTTCGGGATGGTAATAATGTTGTGGCTACTAGTCATAGTTATAAAGGACATACCGAAGTATACGAACCAATGGATCTTTTTTAACGAGGAGAAGTTCGTGAGCCATGATAGCAAGTCAGTACGGAACAAGCGATTCTCTTGCCGTCGATGTTCCTATCTCCGTTTTCTCGATAAAGGAGAGTTTTCGTCCATAAGCCCCAGAAAGTTTTTGTGAAAAGATTTCTTTAAATACTTTATTTTCAAATATTCACCCATGAAGGAGTATATGTGAAATAATTTTTTCCGGAAAAAATTTTTTCACAAAAGCCGAAAAAACATGAACAATATAGAGACTAAATTCTTCTAAATCATCCCTATTATCAGAAGTTTCGTTAAATTCATGCATCATTTTCTCTATTTGGAGTGGAGAAAGGTCATTATGAGAAGCTGAAAACATGAGAATAAGGTCAGAAAAACCAAAAGGGAAAGTCTCAAAAGCAACAATCGCGTTTTTTGACTCAATAATCATCGTCGTGTGATAATATCCGAGATCGATGGAACATATGTTATTTCCTATATATTCTGATTTTTCGAGAACTTTAGAAAAGACAAGGGGAGTGGGAATAAGTGAAATGATTCGTTTTCACAGACTTGCCACGACTGATCTCAGTATATTGTAGTCAGCTGCTGGGGTAAAAATATTGAGTATGGTAAAGCGTATATTTACTCCTGTTGATCCGAGTGGGTTAGTATAGTTCTTTCCATCTATAGAAATAGCCGTAATCGTGCTAGAAATGAGTCTAATATCGTCATGAGCTATTCCATATTCTTTTTGAGCTTTTTCTCTCATGCGATCAAATGACTCGGCCTCTATCCTTTTTATCATCGTATCTATCTCATTCATCGTAACAGGGACCGTTTCATCGGCACGAATATACTGAGTAGTAATCGTATCAGAAAGTGATATTTTCGAAGAAAACGAGAGAATGATATCTTCTGGAATTGATTCAATCTCTCGACAAGCTTCGATAATAGCACGTTCAATAGTGAGAGCTACTGATCTAAGGTCTGCAATAGATCCTTCGATCATATTTTTCCTATCTTGTCGAATACTTGCAAATGACAATTCCTTTAGTTCTCATGAAGAAACATCATACACAGATGCTCGGACGCGATACGAACCAATATCGAGAGCAATAAATCTGTGATACTCCTGTATGTGAGAAAAGTGAAAACTCATAAATAGGTCAGTATAGTATAGAATTTATCACAAAAATCAATGAAGAAAACATGAAAATTTGCTTTCAAACACGAATTATGATTTACTAGAAGGGTACAAACTTTTTCTATGTCCAGTAAAAATTCACGCATCAGTTATATATTTGCCGTTTCCGTATGGATACTTCTTCTTTCTACAGTGGTAATTATGTATCACCGTATTACCGAGATGAATATATGGAGCCCTGCTACAAATCACTGGATAGACACGTCATACACTAATATTCGTTATATCTTAGGGGTCCTTTTGGTCGTGAGTATTTCCAACCTCATCTTTCGAGAAATACGTCATTCCGAGGTTATGAGTAACGCCATTATTCGAAGATTTTTACCGATTGTGAGATTTCTCGTTACTGCAACTATATGGATCATATGATTTTTTTCGCTTCTCTCGGAACTCCATGTAAATACCAGTAATATTCTTGCTGGAGCCTGAATTTGATGAGTTATCTTTGCATTTGCCTGAAAAGATATTGTCACGAACTTGTTCTGAAGTCTTTCGATACTGCTCGGCCGAACCTTTGATATTTGAGAAACTATCCGACTCAATCCTTCGAAATGATGACCATACACATGAGTAGTAGAGGAAATTACCCTCAATTATACAAAGATTACCAGCGAAAAATGAGAAGTTGTTTTTATTCCTAATAGAATTATTTATTCAGAAATTATAGAAAATGTAACTCGAGAAAGATTTAAAACCTATGAATATATTATTCCTTTCAAAAAGGCGTGAGGAAATCCCTCTGACATAAGGAAACAAATGAAGATTATAGAATGAAAAGTGTATGAATATAGTCCTATAAAAGTCGATTGGACTATGGAAAATTCAAATGCTGTAGACTACGTATATCACATTTTTGTGAGACTTCCAGATGAAGATGATGATTTTAATAGAGAGATGAGAGAATTTCTCATTGATTTTATATTCCCAGAAACAAAGAAAGAAATATAGGCGTTAAAATTTTGTAAAAAAATAATTCTTCTTATACTCATGAAGAATTATTTTTTTGTATGAGTAACAGCACTTTTATTCTTTCAGGATTTATCTCTTCGGCTCTTTTGACATTCTTTCTCATGCCTGGAGGAATTCGTCTCTTTACAAAATGGGGACTCGGAAAAAGAATCCGAAGCGAAGCCCTCGTTTGAAAAGCAGTAGAGTTCTCGAAACTTCATGCCTGAAAAGCAGGAACTCCGACTATGTGAGGAATATTTATCATACTCACCGTTCTTATTTTGACATTTCTTTCTCTATTTTTGCAGGAAATTAATGCTTTTTTGGTATCCAATTTTTCTTGGGGAATCAATCATAGCCTTTGGAATCGACAGGAAACATACATTGCCATTGGAACGCTTTTGTTCGTCTGAATCATCGGCATGGTTGATGATTATCTGAATATACGTGAAATCGGAAGAACCAAAGGCCTCTCTGCAAGAGTCAAAATAATTTGTCTCATACTCTTTTGAGCCATATGAGCATACTGGTTTTCTGTAAAGCTTGGATATTCAAGTATTCATATCCCATTTATATGAGATATTGAGCTCGACGATGCATCTACTACTTTTTCTATTTGAGAAAGCCATTTCCGCCTTATTTATAGCCTTCTCTTCATATTTATCCTTGTTTCTGCTGCTAATAGTGTCAATATTACCGATGGACTTGATGGACTCGCTTGATGACTTCTCTTCTTCAACTATATTGCCTACGGCTTTATTACTTATACCCAAGGTCTTTTTATACTCTCATGTCTTTGTTTTATTATTGCCGGAACACTTATTGCCTTCCTTTGGTTCAATATTCATCCAGCACAAGTATTTATGGGTGATGTTTGATCACTTTCCCTTGGTGCCACGCTCGCTGTAGTAGCTTTTATGACCGACACTCTTCCTGCATTTATAGTCATGAGTGGTATCTTTATCCTCGAGACTCTCTCCGTAATCATGCAAACGCTTAGCAAAAAACTACGAAATGGAAAAAAAGTCTTTCGTGTAGCTCCTTTTCATCACCACCTTGAAGCTATTGGATGGCAAGAAGAAACCATTGTTATGAGATTTTGGGTAGTAGGAATTATCCTCACTGTTGCAGGAGCTATCATTGCCCTCATAGGACGGTAAGCTATATTGTATCAATTTTTTATACACACTATATACGAAACTTCCTGAACTAGATGCGTTTTTAGCATCCATCCAGGATGAGTGGTTATACCCAGGAAATCCATTATTTAAGAGAAAATAATCACTATTGACAAGCCATTTGCAGAACAAAATGAGGAAAATCTCTTGCAATTATTTCGCGCATGCCTATAATCGTTCTTGTCCTTTATTTCTTAAGTTTTCTTTCTATGAAAAAGCAGGATTTTATCAAGTCAGTTGCAGCAAAGGCTGGTCTCAGTCAAGATGCTGTTACAAAGTCTCTCGGTGCTATGATCGAAGTTATTACTAAATCACTCAAGAAGGGTGAAGAAGTAAATGTTACTGGTTTTGGTGCTTGGAAAGTTTCTCACCGTGCAGCTCGCAATGGTGTTAACCCTAAGACTCGCGAAAAAATTAAGATCCCTGCAATGAAGACTCCTGTCTTCCGTGCTGGTAAGACTCTTAAAGAAGCTGTTCGTTAGTATCCAAAAAACTCTCATTAAAATGAGAGTTTTTATTTCCCCTCAGGTTCTCATTAAGAGCTCGAGGGGATTTTTAGTGGTTTTTTGCATTTTATATAAAAAAGAGCTATAATATTTCTATATTTAGTGAAAAATCATCGTACACTATGATAAAAACAAGCATTTCTGGTCTTGAATACGAGATTGGAATACAATTACTACAAAGCCATATTCACTGAAAGGAAAAAATTAATATTCATATTGAATTTGGTCCCGATCATCGAGAATCAAAGATTATTCGTGATTTCATAGGTCATATTTTTGATACTTTTTGAATTGGAAATCCTTGGAAAGGAAGATTTATACTCATTACGGATGAGCTCATAAATAACGCTATCGAGCATGGAAGCACTGTCGGTGATATCGATACCTGTGTTATTGAGGCTTTTGAAAATGACAAATGAGAATTTAGTATCGTCATCGAAGTTCACGATACCGGAAATGGAAAGGATTCAAAAGATGCTACTCACATGAGTGAAATTAAGGAAGAAAAACTCGAAAAGGGAAGTAATGGAAATGTTTATATGGAAAAGAGGGGGCGTGGACTCTTCTTTATAACAGAAAAAGTAGTGGACAGGCTTTCTTTTTCCGAAAGCATGCATGGTTGACTTGCGGTCAAAATCGAGAAAAATATTGTGCCTATTTTAGGAAAATAGGGTAAAAAATTGTTTGCACGAGAGAGAAAAATGGATATCATCATACATATGATTCCTTTTCACCTCATCTATAGCTGGCTTTTTAAGTCATTTCGCATCGACGGGGAAACGACTCTTATTGATCGACTTGTTACTGATGGATATAAAAAATTCATCGTCATAAAACGATCATGGATTTTTGGAGTCTTTACCCTTTGGCTCCCTATTACGATACTTACGCTCTCGATAACAAGTATATGGATAGCCGCTTACAATGTCCCCATTGCTTCCATTAGCTTCACCATAATATGAGGAAATATCCTTATGAGTTCTATACTCGTCATATCTTCCTTCATGTATATATGGCATTTTCGACAGGTACAAGGAACACCCCAAATAACCACTGATGTCAAGAAACTCAAGGAAGGACTTCATCTCGGGGATATATACTTCACACGATTCTTTAACTGGTCAATCACCAATCAGTTCATTCTTTTTTTTACGATCATTATTGAAATAATTCTCATTACCATGTACTTCAAGAGCCTTGGAGATCATGCCTGGATTCTTTCTACAGATATTCTCATTATGATTATGGAGATTTTTTATCTCAAAATGTATAGAAAACGAATGATGGATCTCGAAATGGATTATAATATCATTGTTCCTGGAAAGGTATTTTTTGTAAACCAATCAGGAGTTCTCTCGAGTATACAGAACATCGAAAGTAATAAAATAAAAACGGTTCGCTCATCATTCCCGAATAAAATTGCTAGCTTCTTTAACTATGGAACTATTGATGTTCTCACAGAAGGAGACACTGAGATGATGATGGGAACTATGAGTATGTACTATGTGACTGATCCTGATAAAGTTGTAGCGTCTATACAAACTGTTCTCAGGGAAGTAAAAGACTTCCGTGGAACGACTATCGTTGAGTCACAAACAATTATAAACGAAAGAGATACTATCACTTCCGATGAACATGCTCTTGATACCAGAGAAAAGATACGGGATGTTTTGAGATAATATCTACAGATTCCACTGTCAATCTGAATATATCTTCTCTTCACCAATAAATACTCATTCTAGTGCGATAAATACGTCAATATGAAACCTTTGAAGCTCTGTCTTTGGGAGTTTTTTTCCATAAATTCCATGCTTTTTCCCGAGTGATAAATGTACTCCCGTTTTTCTTTCATAGAAGTTAATATCTGAAAGGGGAGTAGTACTCCTAATAGCTGGATTTATACCCATCCCGAGTTCACGTACCATCACCTCTCATTCGTACTGAACAATCCAATCATAGAGTTTTGTAAAGAGAGGAGGGAAGTGGCTACCTGGAAGGACTCTCCCATTTTCGATAATGAGCTCAAAAGGCGCACAGTGTTCAACAGAAAAATCCTCACGAGGGTAAGATTCGATGAGGCATTTTCCATTCACAGATGAAAGATCCTGAGCCTCTGTAAAGACTTCTCCAATAGGAAAGGTTCCTCATTTATTTTGTATTCACACGTAGTTTCCTGTATTACCGCGAATATTCTCAAGAGGTCAAAATGTAAGAAATTCTTTGTTCACAGATTGTATGCGAGTATTTTTTGCTCATGATATCAGCGTTCTAAAAGATATTTCCTTACGAATGTACTCATCTGTCCTGTAAACAAGAGAGTCTATAAATGTATCTATTTCTTGTTCAGCAATATACGCCAGGTGATTAAATTCCACGACATGAACACCCCGATGAAAAAGCTCGAGCCTGATACGAAAAGTCGAAAGTCGAAAGTTGGTCGACTGAACAAGGATCACGATAGATCCGGTAGGTAGGGAAGTGAGCTCATCTTTTATAGACTCTATCTGTTCATCAGGATTTTCTTCTATCTTTGTTTCCATCCTTACATGGTGATCGAGTCCCGTTCGCTTATTTTCTTCGATATTATGTGAAGTAACGACACGGTTTTGTTCTTTTAGATGAGGATTATCGGGATTAATCAGTCCGCCACGATAAAGGGGCTGAGGTGGGTTTTTAAATTCTCGAATATTTTTCTCTCATACGTTAGTGAGAGCTTCAATCCAGGCATCTGAAAGGATATTTGCAAGTGGAGACTCTCTATCATAGAGAAGATAGACGCTCTGATCTCTGTATTCCATATTTTTCTCGAGGATGTCACGACATGAAGCTACTAAAGTGTTCATTTGCCATTAGGAAGATTACGAATAATATCTCTTATCATTTCTACAATGCTGAATATACTCCTAATAACACTTGGTCATTTCAGGAGATCAATTTCGGATGATGACTGATGAAAGCGTTCCATATATTTAGAAAAACCGATTATAAAGAAAATATTCTCAAAATCAAAAGAGAGTTATAATGAGAATAATTCTCATTACCTGGATGTTCAGATTTTGCGATTTAA
Source organism: Candidatus Altimarinota bacterium (assembly GCA_031417875.1). GTDB lineage: Bacteria > Patescibacteriota > Gracilibacteria > BD1-5 > UBA2023 > JABFSX01. The sequence goes on along the minus strand of JANOWM010000063.1, from coordinate 10,404 downwards.
GAGGTTTTAAAAGGTTTAATGAGGATTCTATAGGAAAATAAATTTAATACTGTACTTTTTGTAACTGTTTTTTGCTTCTTTATTTTTATGAGCTTTAAGATTCTGTCCGAGAAGTTTTCGTAAAAATTTCAAACGTTTTTTAGTCTTTGAAATTTTAGAAAACAAATCGAAAACAGAATCCAAAGCGAATAAATGAAAAGAAGAACTTTTTCTGTACTTTTTGGTTACAAAAAGTACAGAATGTATTGCATTTTAAAATAAAACCCTATAATACATCACATAAGTTACATTATGTTAACCATTTTATATGTCACTCCTCACTGCCCTTCATAATTTTCTCATCTATCTTCGCTTGCATAAGGGCCGAAGTCGCAAAACCCAGGAACAATACCTCTTTCATATTTGGAGATTTATTTGCTATATGATTCCAATTCTATGAACGAACTCTCCAGGGAAAGATTTTTCCACTTCGATTGCCACAGAAACAGGCAATCTGCAGTCGAAATGACAAAACAAGAGAAAAGATGGTATCAATATACATAGCTTTCTTCCTCCACTCAATAAAGAAGCCATCAAATCCTGGCGTTCTCCCCTTCCTGAGCTCGCACGTAAGTATAGCGAACCAACGATTGAAGACATCACAAAGGAAGACTTTGATGCCTGGAGACTTTCACTCGCAGATTCATGACTCTCTGTAAAAACCGTAAATGCTCATATCATCACGATCAGATCGTGGCTCAAATATCTCAAAAAGGAACAAATCAATAGTCTTGATCCGACGACACTTGATCTCATGAAAGTAGCAGATCGAGAAGTCACCTTCATGACCACTGAAGAAGTCGAGAAGTTTTTTGAGTCAATTTCACGAGAATCTATTCAGTGAAAACGAGATTATGCGATCGCAATGTGCATCTATTCAACTGGACTTCGTATTTCAGAGCTCACAGCACTTGATCGAAATGATGTGAATTTTGAAACCCTTGAATTCGCGGTACGAGGGAAATGATGAAAACTCCGGGTCGTCTACCTCACAGAGCTCGCTCGTGATGCCATTTTAGCATATCTTCAATCTCGAAATGATAGCTTTGTTCCTCTATTTATCAGGCATAATTTTTCTGAAGTAAATATCCACTCTTCCCTCCTCGGTGATGAAGATGTCCGTTTGACACGATTTTTTATCACAGGCATGATAAAAGACTACGGTATCAAAGCATGAATTCTCAAAAATCTCCATGCGCATACTCTCCGTCATAGTTTTGCAACAACACTATTGACAAATGGTGCTGATATACGTATAATACAAGAGCTTCTTGGTCATGCCTCGATTACCACCACACAAGTATATACCCACGTGACGAATCCAAAGCTCAAAGAAGCCCATAAAAAATTTCATAAGTAACATGGATACATCTTCTCTCGCCAAAGACTTTCAAGACTTTTATAATAAAATTCCTGAAGGCATCCGTTCTCAGATAAGTAACAATGCAAATCTCTTAAATGATCCAAACAGTGTCATGAACTCGATTGTCGAAAGAGTAAATGCCCTTCTTCCCGATAGCACAACTCTCAAGCAACAGGCTCTCAGGCTTGTACAAGGCTACAATGCACTCGGTGAGCAAGATCAACAAACATTTATTTCCGATATTTCTTACCTGTGGAAACCATAGCTATCACACCATCACGCAGCCGTTGTCCTACTTGTATCTGTGGATATGATGGAATTGATGAGCATGAATGAATTCCATCGGTCAAAGTTATCCAAGAAATGACACTTGTATCTTTCTTGGAATTACTTGAAAATCTCAATATAGCCTACGATACTTCCGGAACCCAAGAAATAGTTCTCAGTTGAAATCTCGATGGAATTTGTCAGCAAAAAAGAAGAATTTTTTTAAATAAACTTGAAGGAAATCGTTTTAAAATAAATGAACTACTATTGCAACAAGCCAGCGAATATGGGTGTTAAGCATTTTCTATCCCAATTCTTTCAAAGAGCTCCTTTTTTTCACCCTGAGAAATTTTCCTATATTCTCACTCGAGAAGATCTCAGAGGAGGATATTTTCGACACGAATACGTTTGAGTCGTTTTACCTGAGAATCAACCGCTTCGACCATACGACGGATTTGTCGGTTTTTCCCTTCACGAAGAACAATGGCAAATTTTGAAGATGAAAGTCTCTCGAGCTCACATGGCTGAGTTGTATATCTTTTCGTGATAATCTGGTCTGTTCATCCCACCCGGCGAATGATTCTCTTTCGTGAACCATTGTCTTTGAGCTCGATTTTTACTCCTTTTCTCATACGATCAAGGGCTTCATCTTCGATTTTCCCATACACTTCTACGAGATATTCCTTTGCGTGCTCATATTTTGGATGCATGAGGTAATTCGAGAGGCGTCCGTCATTCGTCAGGATGATGAGTCCGGTTGTTTCCTTATCGAGTCGTCCAATCGGGAAAACTCTTTCTGGAAATGAGACGATATCGAGTATGCCTTTCTCATCATCTTTTCCAGAAAGACACGTCGTGACGATATCGCGAGGCTTATTGAACGCGTAGTAGACGAGGTTTTCCTCATCTTCAATAACCTTGTCATCTACTTTGACGATATCTTTTTCAGGATCAATGACTTGACCAATATGCGCGACGACATCATTCACCGTGACGAGTCATTTTTCTATGTACTCTTCGGCTTTCCGACGTGAACAGACTCAGGCATGTGCGAGGTATTTTTGGAGCTTCATGGATGGTAGAATAGGCAAAAAGTGAAAAAAAGCAAAAATACTTTTGACAAGAGTCATGTTTTTTTTATATTCATTTTCTCTATTAAAAAAATTTCTCTAAAAATATGGGCAAAGAATCAGAACCAGAATGATGACGAACAACAAAGATCACTCTCTTAAATAACGCTTGAAGTCCTTGGTTATGATCTCACATAATGCATAACTGAAAAAAATATCCAACCAATAAAGATGGGGAGGTTAGAGTGCATATCAACGGATGATCAGTTTCTGCAAATGGACATCCTGTGACAAAATTGGTTCAAGATTGAGTCGATATCATACTCCAGCATGATTCTTGGAAAGGAAAAATCGCAAGACGGAATTAGTGGCAAAAACTCTCAAAAACAAGAAAATCGAGGAAGAAGAATTAAGAGATAAAAATCATGTCTTTTCTTCTTCTTTTGACAATATTTCTTTCCGTCATCCCCGAGTACCTTAGTCGGGGATCTACCTGAAAATGAAAAGTGGTAGATTCCCTGCTAAGGAACCAGGGAGTGACAGATACCGAGAGAACAGTAAGGAAAGAACTAAGATTCCTGCATGCGCAGGAATAACAGGAAATTAGAATAAATTAAATAGGAGTCTTGAGGTAAATTTGCAGAAATAAAAACATAAGATATATTTATTTTCTCAAAACAAATGGACGGAAAAACTTCTTTGAAAGATTCCCTTTATGGCAGGGATTTCTTTGTTCTTTGATTTATGGTTTGCTTCTTTTTCTCTAGAACTTTGAGATTCTCTCGATGAAGTTTTCGTAAAAATTGCAACGTTTCTGAATTTTGCAATTTTAGAAAACGAATCGCTAAGAGAATCCAAAGTGAAAGAGTGGAAAGAAGGGGTTTTTGTATACTTTTTGACCACAAAAAGTATGGGGAGAAAAAAATAAATCAATGAGATCCTGAAACAAGTACAGGATGATAGAAAGTGATATCTCATTTTTTAAATACTTACACATTCACATAACACCCTCACCCTTCATCACGTATAATCTCAAGGGTTTTTTTATAGAGATCCTCATATCCATTATCACGAGTGATAGCTCTGAGTCGATTCATCGCACGAATATATCGGTATTTTACGAGATTCCCGAGTGTGTCCCGCGAAAGCATGCTATGAAAAGACTTTAAAAACCGAAGGATATTCCCCTCTTCGATGCCAATTTCATGTTTCTTGAGAGAAAGAGCATCTAGAAGGGATCATTCCAAGGAGAGAAATGAAATCTTTCTATACTCAGGAAGTGTATTTTTTGTATCAAAAAGGATTCTATAGAGGTTTTTCTTTCCTGTCTTTTCTCATGAAACAAGCGTACGGAAGTGTACTTCCCTAGCATCAGAAAGCCTTATCCTCTTATTCGTGTCTCGCGTGTAAATGATGAGTATTTCAGGAATACTATAATTTTGTAGATGGAGTTCAAGCGCCTTTTCCCCTCCTACCACTCCCCCACTTGGACTATAGATATATACGAGCTTTTCGATGATTGCCCAATAGTCTTCATCTTTATTTTTTGTTCTTCATTCTTCATTTCTCACTCGGTAGAGTCATTTTGCGATATTTTCGATGAGTTTACGTCCGAGAAGTATGGAAAGTGCATATGAACTACGCGACTTTGAGCCTCATGAGAGTAACCATAGACGGACTATCTCATCTTTCGTGAGAAGTCATATTTTTTCTCATATTTTTTTCACGAAAATGTCAGAAACTGATATCTCTTTTTTCATGTAATTTACAGTATATAAATACTATATGTTTTTGCAAGTTTTTACTATACATTTTTGATAATTGTAATAAATATCTGTATTTGACTGAAAATAAGAAATACGCTATGATAGCTATATAGCTAATACTTTTCTCATGAATCCTCTCGAAATCCCAAAACTTACACAGTATATCAATGATTTTTCTGGAATATTCACCCCAGAAGAAAGAGAAAACCTCAATAAGCTCTTCTCAGAACATGATTCAAAGACTACCGAGCAGGTCGTAGTAGTCCTTATTCCGCATAGAAAATGAAATGAACTCCTCGATATAGGACTCAAAGTATTCAATGAAAATGGTATTGGACAGAAAAATCTCAATAACTGACTCCTTCTGATCATCTCGACCGAAGAGAAAAAACTTCGAGTCGTCACTGGAAAGTGAATGGAAATAAAATACAGTGAAATGGTATGTCGAGATATAGTAGAAAATCATCTTCGCCCCCTTCTCAATGATGGAAAATATGAAGAACTGATACAAAAATGGAGTGATGTAGTTAACGGATGAGTAGATATCTCACAAGCATTACCACCAAAAAATATATTTTATCGATACCACTATCGTGGGAAAAAAATACTTAAAGACCTTTTATTGGTTTTATTAGTTACTATTATATCATTAGGCACGCTTTTTCTCCTTTGAAGCGATAAATGCAGTCCTAATAAAGATGGAATGCGAATTTGTGAAAAAAATATACTCTGATATAAGATTGAATATCGTATTTATAGTAATTCGGATATAGAAAGCTCTGCAGATAATTACTCAAGTTACGATAATTCTTCTTCTAGTTCATTTGATGGTGGTGGTGGGTCATCGAATGGCGGAGGATACTGAGACTAAAAAATTATGGAAATACTCTTTCTTATACTTACATTTACGATCATCCTCTCGGTGATGAAATTTCTCTCGGAACCATCTTTTGTACAGAGAAAACCCCGACTCATGAATATGTATTCCTCACTCATGTCTGATATGAATATAGACTATGGTAGTACGGAGATTGGCATAGAAAATATCAGGAATCTTTCTCGTAGTATACTCAATTTCTCTGAAGAAATATCAAAAATGGCAAAACAAGTCACAAAAGAAAATGAAGAAGAGAAAAAATGGCTCACCGAAATGATTATCGAATTTTCAAGTAATCTCAAACTCTGGATGAACCGTCATATCGATGAGCTCGCAATCACCGAGAATCTTATGCAAGAAGAATCACTTTGAGAATCTCCTGCACTCGTGCTTGCGAGAAAAAGACTCGAACTACTAATAGATAATCTCAAAAGTACAAAAGTACTTCTCTAAATTCTTTTGCAAAAAGTGCTACTCTTGATTACAATATCCACGTATTTTTTAACACACTTTCTATGGCTACAAAAACTCAAACTCAGGATCCTACTACCGATGATAAAAAAGCAGCTGAAATCGTCGCAGATATCAAGGCTCGTCCTCTCTCAGTAGCAGAATCGGCAGAAGTCGAAAAGACATTTGCAGAAGCGAAAGATTTTCGTTCTCTTGGTGAGAAGATAACTGCTCCTATCGACTCTATCATCTCAGAAACGGCTGCCATCGTCGATTCAGACCCTATCATGCAAGTATCGAGTACTCTCTCCGAGATAAATGGCGAAGTTCAGGAAGTCTACAAAGAAATCATAAACAATGATGGTACTATCATGAGAATGGCAAAGAGTGTTCCCCTTCTCGGGAGTCTCATGAAGAAACTCGATTCGAAGTGGGATGAAGCGGCTTTTAATATGAAATCTCTCACGGGGAAAATCGAGATGATATTCTCAGGATTTGATCAGGCATATAGTTCTCTGAATACTTCGATCGAACTTCAAAAGAAATTTCTCGAAGGAATCGATGCAAATATCGGGAAAGTCGTCGCGTACAAAGAATTTCTCGCAAAAAAAATCGAAGAATTTCGTGCAAAAGGAGTTGAGTCGAAAGACGAGACAGAAAAGATGAAGTACGATATGTTTATCCGTCATGTCGAATATTTTCAGGCAAATCTCGTCGTCCTCATCGGGAATCTCGATATGGCACGCAAGCGTCTCCTTATGAGACTCGATGCAGCATCGAAGCTCTCCCTCTCTATGAGCTCATCTCGCCCGATATTTAAGACGCTTCTCTCGACAGCTCTCATCGAAACCTCTTCACAAAAAGCTCTTGATGCTTCTATGGCTGCGATCTCTGTCATGGGAGAAACGATCGATAAGATGTCATCTGAACTTACTGATAAGTCTATCGAATCAGCTCGCAAATCTGAAGAACTCTCATCAAAACCAGTTCTCTCGGCTTCTGTCTTTGTCGAAAATGTCACAAAACTCAAAAATCACTTTGAAACTATCGAATCATACCGTGCACAAGTAAAGATCGAGGCTGATGCTCAAAATAAGCTCTTCGATGAAGCAAGTGAAAAACTCAAATCTATCAAGATCCTTGGTGCTCGAGATCAAGAAGAGTTCGCAGAAGAACTCAATAAGTAACAGTATCTATGGGATATCTTCTCCTCTTTTGCTCTGTCATCTCCATATCTGGGGTCAATATTATCGATAAGGTACTCTCGAAAACAAAAGATAAGAGTCTCGCGCTTCTTGTGCGTTACTCGCTAGGAATCATAGTACTCTTGATTATAGAAGGATTTTTCGAGAGATCGCCTCTTTCTCCATTGTACTATTTTCTCTTTATCGGTCTCGGGGTACTCAATTATTTGATAAATATCGTGATGTATAAATGACTGGAGAAGATACATACGGGAGTATTTTTTATGATCGGATATCTCTACCTTATTTTTCTTTTTTTTATAAATATATCTCTCTTTTGAGAGACTGAGGCTCTCACAGCGACAAAAATAATCTTTGGAATAAGTTTTGTTGCCACCGTCTTTTATATCATGTATATTTCTGGTGATCCAAAGAAAAAAAGTTCATATATTGGCTATATACTCGCGCTCCTCTGTGCTCTTGGGTGGACCATTTCTTTTGGTATATCGGCCTATGCGATCAAAACTCTATGAATATCACCTATCACAACACTTCTCTATGAAACCCTTGGATCATGCTTATTTTGAGTAATTATTTTTTTAAAAACCCGACGAAAATTTACATGAAAAATCTATACCTTAAAAGAACTTATTCCACCGATGATCGGATGATCCCTTATGTCTCTTGGGCTCGTACTCTTCCTGAGTTCCTATCTCTATCTTCCAGCAAATATAGTGAATATCGTGAGCCTCTCGGACCTTCTTATGACGACATTTTTTGGATGGATACTGCTCCATGAGAAGATAGAAAAAAGAGTGTTGATACTCTGATTTTTCGCGTTTATACTGCTTATCGGATTCAGTATTTTCTAGCCCCTCTACACTATGCTCACTAGAACCTTGCCATCTCCAGAAAAAATCATAGAGGAAACTCCGGAATTTATCGAAGAAAAAGTCGATGAACGAGGGTTTTATCTCTACGAATGGATATCACCGGATGAACTTCGTATGAGTGTGAAAGCTGATTACCTTGGGATCATCCGAGCATCGAGCATACCACTTGCAATCATAACCCTCATTGCTGGATTTCTCGGATTTTCTGGTGGCATTCCTGGCGTTATCCTAGCCGTTATCGGAGTACTTGGTATTTTTTACTCGATGGTCCTCGGTATTCTCATCATAAAAATGATTCGTAAATCATATCTCTACACTCGATGAGCCGATGTTGTGATCACTGATAAACACTATGTGAGCAATGGAAAGGTGGTCGAAAGAACCGATTTCCGAGCGCAAAAAGAAGCATTCGAAGTACTCGAGAAGACATTTAGAGAGCCACTTCTTGAGCCATCTGGACTCTCTGAGCATATAGAAATGCAAAAGTCTTCACTCATGGATGAACTCAAAACTATCGCAAGTGGATGATGACGTCTCGTACAAAATCTCGGGCGTTCTCGTGATGCTGGAGGCATTATCGTTGTCCTCATGATTGCAGGAGTTCTCTACGGCGGCATGATGGCAGGAGTATACTTTATTTGAGTATTTTTCGTATCTACACTCGCCAGAGTATTCTCATGGTTCAGTCATCGTATGCTTATAGCCGCAAATAATAAAGAACATACGATTCAGACTCTTTTTTGAAAAATCAATAATTCATCCTTCGATCTCCAAGAAGCAGCACATTCGAGTTCAAAACTTCTTACTGAGGCAGGAAGAAATGATTGGGCTAAAAATCTTTCCAAAAGACTATCCGATTCATTTGAAGTTATCGGCGAATTAGCAGGCAATGCCACGACTGACACGGTAAAGCTACGCAAGATTCTCGAATCTTCAAAATACAAGGATATCTTTAACTTTGTGAAATATGGAAGTTGGGTCAAGTCACAAATACTCCATCCCATAGAGGAAATACTTTTGCTTCTGGAAAAGAATTCTGTTATCCTAGAAAGGACAATCAAAGAACTCGACTCTCAAATAGAAAATACTGACTCTCCAGCACTCAAGTCTCCACTCAAAGCGCAGAAAACTCGTCTCGAGATACAAAGAGAAAGTTTTCATACAGTTATATGAATGCTAGAGGGATACCAGGCAAAGCTCAATTAGTTCTGACATACTCACTCTTCACTTTCTTTTTATGCATTTTTCGTGAAAACTCTACTCATACCAGACGGAAATCCTCAAAATCTTCGAATCCGAAAGGAATCGATGAGATAAAAAAATACATATCGTCGCACCTCCTGGATCAGGAAAGACCATTGTGGGGCTCGAGATGATGTGTCGTATCGACAAGCCCACCCTTATCCTGGTGCCAAACCTCACTCTCCAAGAACAGTGGAAAGACAAACTCGAGAAAATGTTCTTAGAGACAAATGAATCATCCGCAGAGATGATATCTACAGAGATTTCACATATAAGGAAGGTCAATATTATCACCTATCAGTCTCTCACGGGAAATGCGGAGGAAACAGACGAGATACGGTCAAGAATACTGGATCTCTGGTACCAAGATGAAAAAGGAGACTTTACCAAGAGATGAGCATTTGATACCTTTGTAGAAGAGCTCAAAGTGATAAACAGCGAGGAGTATCAAGAACTCTATGAAAAATATCGAAAAAGACTTAAAAATACTGGGGACAGTATCATGACAAAAAAACTCATGAAAGCGACTATTCATGCCTATGTAGCAAATCTTCGGGCATATGGAACTGGCCTCATGATCGTGGACGAGGCTCACCATCTCACATCTTGGTGGTCACATGTGCTCTATGAGATTTGGGGAGATTTAGATAATCCCTATATTGCCGGACTCACAGCCACTCCTCCATTTGAAGATGCCGATTATTTTGAGCTCGATGAGAGTTATACGAAGCTCTTATGAACCGTGGATTACTATGTTCCCACTCCCGCCATCGTAAAAAGTGGTAAGCTTGCCCCCTATTCTGATCTTGTCTACCTCGTAAAACCTTCAAATACACTCTCTTCTCTCCTCGAGAAAAAAGAAGCACTCCTGGCAAAATTTATCGAAACGCACAAAGTGAGTATCGTAGCACATCTCCATAATCTGCTTACCGGAAGCAAAGAGAAAAAAGAAGTCAAAAATCAAAAACTTCTAGATAAATGGATGCGATTTGTGGCAACCTATCGTTGAGCCAATATCGATATGCAATCATGTGTGACCAATATCGCATTTGATCCACTCTCACTCGAGGATATCGCAAAAAGTATAGGAAAATGGGCAAATGATGACTTTAAAAAAACTAAAGGAACAACTATTTTAGATGAAGTAAAAAGATTATTTTTTGATCTGGGGTATATCTGGCGAGGGTGAAATCTCTATCGATTTGAGACTCCGATGGAAAAGTGACTTCTCTACTCAAAAACCAAAACAGAAT
>JANOWM010000062.1:0-11859 GCA_031417875.1 Candidatus Altimarinota bacterium | reverse complement strand
GAAAAATCCTTATTCCAATGGAGTAAGTTTTCTTGAGCTCTCAAACTTTATACACATTCTCCTGAAAAAAAATGCGATCATTTCTTTCAGGACGAGTATCTGAGTTTTTAGATGATTTTTTTGAAGTATCTATACATGACTTATAAAAATACTCTACCCACTTGCCTGAAAGATCATCGTCAACAGCGAAGAAAATAGGCACGAACTTGCTAAATTCCTAAGTATCCCTATCGAAAAAATAGTGACTCTCTATAATCCTATCGATCTGGAAGCAATAGAAAAGTTCAAAAATGAGTCTCTTGAAAAGGACATTGAGGAAAAACTCCATGAAAAAAGAGTTTTTATTACGGTTGCTCGTCTCGTGTGAGATGGCGATATTGGTTCCAAAAATCACTCAAAAATACTCGATATCATCAAAAAACTCGCAGGTAGAGGTGAAACAAATATCATCTACCTTATCGTATGAGATGGTCCTGCCATGGAAAATCTAAAAATACAAGTCACAGATAATGAACTCGAGGCATATACTCTCTTTGTATGAAGACAATCAAATGTCTTCAAATTTCTCTCACATGCAGACTTTGTCCTCTATGCATCAGAGCACGAATGATTTCCAAATACTCTGATCGAAGCCATGAGTGTCGGCGTTCCGATAATTACCTCAAATTTTAAAACTGGTTCTCACGAAGTCATCATGTGAGAATACACTTGAGATCACGTATACAAATACCCTCTCTTTGGTCCAAATGGAGTTATCCTTGATATCGGGCATTTTGAAGAACAATTTTTTGAAATATATGGAAAACTGGATACAATACGCCAAGAAAAAAAGTGAATCGAAAGATTTACCGAAACCACAGAAAAATTTATAGAGTTACTTTCATAAAAAAACAAGAACCATGAATATCCTTTCTATTACCCTTGGTCATACTGCAAGTGTTGCATACTTTGAAGATGGAAAAATCAAATATCTTTTACATGAAGAAAAGTTTGATAATGTAAAAAATAGTGATGCCTTTCCTATGAAGGCTATCAAATATATTTGAGAACGAGAAGATCTGACAAAGATTTCTAAGATAACTTTTGGATCTCTGATTCTTCATAAGAATTTTTTCAAAAAAGATATAAAGCGTGAGGAGTGAGCTATGGTTTCACAAAAGATACCACTCTACGACTATCTGATGTTTTATCTCACAAAATATGCGACACCTCTGATGAACTGGGTTCGTGAAAGAGATATTCACTATAATACGGAGAAAAACTTTGGAGAACTTCTCATTCATCTCACCGAAGCCGTCGGATTTGAAGTAAAACGTGATATGATAGAGCTCGGTGAACATCACGTATGTCACGCTCTTTCTCCTGTGTATTTTTATGGACTCTCGACTTCGACCCAACCAACACTCATCTTCACTCTCGATGGCAATGGAGATAGATATTTCGCGACCGTGAGAATCTGGCGTGATGGAAAGCTCGAAACACTCGCAACATCACGATACTGGTGGTCTATCTGATATCTCTGGTCAAACGTCACTCGTGCGCTGGGGATGAAACCTATCGAACACGAATACAAGGTTATGTGACTCGCTGCTTATACGAGCGAAAAATATTTTAAAGATATCTACGATGATATGTTTAAGGATCTTTTTACGATCGATGGGCTCGAGTGGAAAAGCAAAGTCCCAATGAATCGAGTGTTTATCTACCTCAAAAAGAAATGGTTTTGAAAACGATTTGATAACATTGCCTGAGCACTCCAGTACATGACCGAGGAAAAAGTGACAGAGTGGATCAGAAATGGAATCAAACAAACTGGTATAACTCAAATTGCCTGTAGTGGAGGAGTATTTATGAACGTCAAACTCAACCAAAAAATACAAGAAATGCCAGAAGTCGAAAAGGCGTATTTTATGCCATCGTGTGGTGATGAATCGAATGTCATTGGGAGTGCCATGATCAGCTATCTCAAGCATGATTTCCCTCTCGAAAAAATCGCACCCATCAATACGATGTTTCTCGGCATATCGTATACGGATGACGAAGTAGCAAAATTCCTAAGTGATAAGAAAGATACATATGAAATCACTCGATATAACGATGATAGTTCAAGTGAAGTCGCTGTCGCCACACTTCTCTCTGAGCATAAAGTGGTCGCAGTGATGCGAGGTCAGGGTGAATGGGGAGCAAGATCCCTTTGTCATCGGGCACTCCTGGCAAATGCTTCTGATCTCAAAAGTTTTCATATGGTGAATGACATGATAAAAATGCGCGACTTTTGGATGCCATTTGCTCCTACTATCCTCGAATCATGGGCACCAAAATATCTTCAGAACTGGGACACTCTTGGAAAAAAAGTCTTTGAAAGTGCTCACTATATGATCAATACCTTTGGAAGTACTCCTCTCGCGCAAGATCACCTCAGAGCCGCTATTCACCAAAAAGACAAAACGCTTCGCCCACAACTCGTAAATCATGAAACAAACGATTGGATGGCATGAATGCTCGAGAAATATGAATCCCTCACTGGAATGTGATGAGTGATGAATACCTCTTTGAATATCCATGGATATCCTCTCGTCGGAACTCTGGAACAAGCAATATTTACCCTAGAAAATTCAGGACTCAAGTACCTGCTCATAAATAATTTTCTTATAGAAAAAAAATGATAAAAATCCTTATCATCGCATGAGCTCGTCCGAACTTTATGAAAATTGCTCCGATTATTCGGGAGTTTAAAAACCATAAAGACACGATCGAATACAAACTCATTCACACTGGGCAGCATTTTGATGCGAATATGTCAAATACTTTTTTTTCTGATCTTGGCATACCTTCACCAGATATCAACCTCGGGATTCATGGATGAAGTGTCTCAGATCAGATCGGACAAGTGATGATCGCATTTGACGTGATATGCAAAGACGAAAATCCTGATTATGTCCTCGTGGTATGAGACGTGAATGCGACCGTCGCCGGATCCCTCACAGCACGTCATAATCATATAAAAGTCATTCATGTCGAGGCGGGACTCCGTTCTTTTGATAAAGAAATGCCCGAAGAGATAAATCGTATCCTCACAGACCGTATTTCAGATCTTCTTTTTGTCACAGAAAAATCCTGAATCGAAAATCTCAAAAATGAATGAATCACCGAATGAGTGCATCTCGTCGGAAATGTGATGATCGACACGTTGGTATTTCAGCGGCCAATTTTTGAAAAGAAAACGACGACAAAAAATCTCGGACTCGAGTGAAAAGATTATGCCCTCCTCACTATCCATCGTCCATCGAATGTCGATGATAGAGGCTCTCTTGAAAACCTCATGAAAAATCTCAGGAAACTCTCAGAAAAGATACCACTCGTCTTCCCTCTTCATCCTCGAACCAGAGCAAATATCGAGAAATACAATCTCAGAGAAATCTTTAATACTCCACATATTATCACGACAGAACCTCAAGGATATCTCGACTTTATGAACCTTCTCTCAAGCGCTCGATGTATCCTCACAGATAGTGGCGGAGTACAGGAAGAGTCGACTTACCTGGGAATTCCATGTCTCACTATGCGAGAAAATACCGAACGCCCGATTACGTGTGAGATAGGATCAAATACGATGGTCGGAAGTGACTTCGAGAAGATCGAAACACATCTCGATGATGTTATGAATGGAAATTATAAAAAATGAGAAATTCCAGAACTTTGGGATGGAAAAACGGCGGAGAGAGTAGTAGAGATAATACTCTCTCGTTATGGAAAATAAGTCTTATTTTGAAAATCTCGATGGACTCAGAGGGTATGCAGCGCTTGCAGTCTTTTTCTATCATCTCAATATCACTTTTTGAAACTACTGACAAATCATGTCCTATGGCTGGATGTGAGTAGAATGTTTTTTTGTGGTATCCGGATTTCTTATTACCCGGATACTCCTCACATCAAAAGATCAAGAAAATTATTTTCGACATTTTTATTTTCGTAGATCCGTGAGAATACTCCCTCTCTATTTTTTATGTTTGTTTTTTGTATTTTTTTATTGAATTTTTCATAACCTCTCGGTCAACGATACGTATGCTTATTTCTTATTTATCCAAAATTGGATTATCTGAATACATAACTGAGTAGCCTCATTTCCTTCTATATTTTGACATTCTTGGACCATTGCTATAGAACAACAGTTTTACCTCGTTTGGCCACTGATTATACGATATACGCCTATTCGTCTCCTAAAATATATATGCATATTCTGAATTTTATTTTCTATAATTTCGCGATTTTATCTCTTTGAAAATTTTTCATGATTCATGGCATCATATGCGACCATTTCACACATGGATACCCTACTGTGATGAAGTTTCCTTGCGATTCTCCATAGAGAATGAAAAAAAATACAAACAACTCTCAGGTATTCATTTTTGATTATGGTGTTCACTCTTATGATATATTTATCTATTACTTATTTATGAGCACTTCCTGTTTTTTGGGAAGAGAAAATCACTTCGATAAATGCTGCTTGGCCAACTCTTATGATTTTTGTATTCGGACTATCCACTTTTATAGTACACTATCTACTGATAGCAAAGAACCGAATCACTTCCTATATTTTTTCGAATTCATGGATATCATATCTCGGGAAGATTAGTTATGGCATATATCTCTATCACGTGATTATCATCCATATATTTGAAACTGAACTTTCTTTTATGATGGTATTTCGCAAATATTTGCATATATTTTTACTTAATATACTTCAGCCTTTTTATGAGAGTCTTCCTATGGCTGTAATTGAAACATTTAACCTTACACTGAACATTATTAGATTTTTATTAATTATCCTCACACTTTTTATTGCCCACATCTCATACAAATACTTTGAAAAAAGATTTTTATCGCTAAAATAGATCCATGAAAATCTCACTCGCATTCCTCTGTCCGTATAACAACCGATGAATCGGTGGATGAGATAGGAAATACAGCATCTACTATAAAAACCTCGATGAAGTATGCTTCGAGAAATATATGATATTTGTGACTTCTGACGTGAAAAACGTAATGAGAGAATGACGAGAAGTGGTGCTCACAGAAGATATGATCGAGAATTTTTGTCATGAAAAAGGTATCGAATCCATATATTTTGGTGGAGGAAAAGTATCAAAAGAAACGGAAGATGTCCTCCTCGAGAAATGTATCTGACTTGTGAATGTAAACTTTACACCCATTTATACCACCGATCCTCGCAAACTCAATCTGATTATCAGTATGACGGATTACTGGAAACTCGTATGGATGCATGGCAAACTCTCAAATAGTTTTGTCGTCTATAACCCCGTCGATGTCGAACTCTGGAACAAAGAACGTGAAAAAACAACTGGAAAATATAGAGCCTCTTTCACATGAAAAAAACACATCATCGGCCGCATGGCTCGTGCAGAACCATCGAAGTGGCATTGGCTCATCCTCGCAACACTTTTCTCCCTCGATAAGAAAAAGAACTACGACTTTGGCTTTCTCTTTGCTGGTTTGCCTTGGCTCTATAGAAAATGGATAAATATTTTTCTCTCAAAACAGATGAAGGCATGTATCGTAGAGATTCCTGAACAACGTGAACATAGAGATATCGCCGAGTTTTACGCATCTATCGATATCTTTTGGCAAACGTCGTGGATTGGAGAAAGCTTTGGAAATGTGATTGCCGAAGCAGCGTGCTTTGGAGTTTCGACGATCACTGACTATAAGGCTTTTTATAAAAATGGTATCGTCAATCCCCTCCTCTACGATGCTCAGATCGAACTCGTGGATCATGAGAAAACTGGAATATACACGAGTACACCTCAGGGAGTGATAAAATTTTTAGAAAATACCAATAAAGAGAAAAGAGATACCTTTGGAAAAAATGCAGAGAAAAAAGTGCGTGAAGAATACGCCATAGGTCATACCGTAAAGACCCTCGCGAAAGTCCTCTACCAAGCATGAAAGGAAAGATGAATATATCATGAAAACATTATTTTCGAAAATATACAAGAAAGTCCTAACAAGAAGACCATTCAGGCTTATGAAAAAGAGTACTGAAAAAGAGTTGCTCTTTGAGAACAATTCGATACAATTCCATCGTTTTCTCGAGTTATTTACTCTCTCTCTGAACGTCTGTGGCGATTCATCGAATATATCTATCTCGCAAAACGTAAGTTCCTCAAGACATATTTCTCTCTCGATATCGAAAAATTCTAAAAAATACTCTATGTACTACATCGACCAATACGTTCGTGATATCTATACCCTCCTTCATAGTCGTAGACTCAAAGGAAAGCTTTTTATGTTTTTCTTCTATCATATTCTTTGTATAAAAAATATTTTAGCCAAGATTTTTCGACTCAAGTTTACCTCCCAAAAGTTCAAACACCTCATCTTTCACTTTGATAACTTCAATGCCTTTTTTGCGATATTTACTGAGATATTTATCTACAATATCTATTATTTTGAGACCGCAAAAAAAACACCACGTATCATAGATTGCGGGGCGAATATCGGTATGGCGACACTTTACTTCAAGTATCTCTATCCTGATGCCATTATCGATTCATACGAGCCTGATCGTGGAACTTTCAAGATTCTACAAAAAAACATAGAGGCCAATAACCTCAAAAATGTCATTCTCAAAAATGAGGCTGTTTCAGGAGAAGTCTGAGAACTCGAATTCTACTCTCTTGGTGATATGGAAGGTGGGCCTGGAAACTCACTCGAAAAAAGTCAGGCAACATTTACCAATACCAATACTTACAAAGTTCCGGTCACTACACTTTCTTCTCGAGGAGATGATCATATCGATTTTCTCAAAATTGATATCGAAGGATCTGAAGGTAAGGTGTTTGAGGATATGAAAAAGATGGAACTTTTGAAAAAGATAGAGCATATTTCCCTCGAGTATCACTATGACCCAGCAATAGAAAAAAATAGACTCTCAGATATCATGCGGATCCTTGAAGGTGCAAATATGGAAACCATTATAAATGGAAATGCTCTGGTCACTACTTTTGTCGATGAACATGAATTTAGGAGATGGAACAATCGATATGTACTCATGATTGATGCCTATCAACGAAAACCCGCGTAAGTAATTCATTACCTTTTCACTGAAAATGTGCTGAATATCTGGTATCATCCACAGGGCAGATCCTATCATCATCGAAAATATATACGAGGCATCTCAGGTAATGCACCACCGTTGACCTGATGCCTCATCTTTTTGGATATCTGAAGATAAGAGAATATGATTCGGGCACGTGCGACTCTCGATAGTAGATCCTGATCCTCGCTCTACACAGCCATTTTCTATAGATAATGGGGATTACACCATCGTTTTTAATGGAGAGATTTACAATTATCGTACTCTTTCGACCATGCTCGAAAAAGACTACGGTGTAATCTTTACCACAACCTCAGATACGGAAGTACTCATCCACATGTATAAGCATTTCGGAAAGGAATGCCTTGACTCCATAGAATGAATGTTTGCATTTTCTCTCTACGATCGGGTACGAGATGAGGTTTTTATTGCTCGAGATTTTATCGGGCAGAAACCTCTCGTCTATATCGAAAATGAAAAATGAGTCTCTTTTGCTTCGGAGATTCCAGCACTCTTTGCTCTTGATCCAAGTTTTGAAAAAAAAATAGATACTGAGGCTCTCAAGCTCTATATGTTGGGTAACTTTTTTCAGTTTCCTCATAATCTCTCGTTTTTCCAGTGAATCAAGAAACTTGAAAACGCTGGATATATGATCGTAAAAAATGGAAAGATCAAAGAAAAATGAAGATATACGAAACTCAAAAAATCCCCTCCCCGAACGACTCTTGATGAAATAACATTTCTCGACACTATTGTCGATGAGATGCGACCGAGCGATGTAGGCTATGTATCCTTTCTCTCTGGGTGAATTGACTCGAGTTATATCTGCAATGCTCTCAAGGCTCATGAGACGAAGAAAACAGAAACCTATACCTTAAAACTCTCCGAGCACGATGATGACCATATACGTAGCAAGTACGTCACAGAAAAGCTTGATCTCATTCACCATGCTATAGAACTTACATGATTTGACGCTCTAGATTCTATAGATACCACCATACGTATCCTCTGAGAACCGTACTTTCACATTACTTCTGTATACGCTGATAAAATACTCAAGGAAGCAAAAAAAGATCATAGAGTTTTCTTCACGGGTGCTGGTTGAGATGAGTGTTACTATGGATATGATAATCTCCTCTTTATCATGATGGAATACTATTTTCGTATTTCAAAATACCTACCAACATTTCTCAAAAGATTCGCGAATATGCTCACGAAATGAAAGTTTGAAACTGTTCTTTTTTCTTCAAGAGATTCTTTTAAAAAAAATTCCTACACTTCAAGCTATAAAAAAATAGCTCATCTCTTTTTAAAAAATAATGAACCAACAAACACTATAGAGGAAATCACGACTGATATGGATAGTTTTATCGGAAGTCACGATTATCGAGATACGAGCTATATGTATGGACTTTTTCTGGAAAATCTTCACTCGCTCACTATCCAGAGTGACGTCATCGGTATGAAAAACTCCATAGAAATCCGAGCTCCTTTTCTCGAAAAAAGAGTGATCGAAAGAGCGTATTCTCTTTCTTTTTGGAAAAAAGTATCACCTTTACGTCTCAGAGAATGAAAGGAAATACTGAGAAAATGACTCATCAAAATATTTGGCTCTGATTTTGTCTACGCGAAAAAAATCGGATTCTGAGTACACTATGACTTTAAAGAAGAATTTTGTAAAAATTATAATACTCACATATGCGAAAAGATTATGGAGATACTCCCAAACCTGAATATATTTGACATGAACCATGTAGAGATGCTTTTACTCGACTTTAAGTGCAACTTCCATACTATCATGAAACTCTATTCTATTGCCATTTGTGTGGAACAATCTCCTATCACTCTCTCATAACATGATGCCATTTGTCACCATTATCATCCCAACGTACAATCGAAAAGAGCTCCTTGAAATGGCAATTCTCTCTGTTTTGAACCAATCACATGAAATCCCATTTGAATACGAGATCATCATCATCGATGATGGAAGTCGTGATGGAACTGAGGGATATATAAAAAAATATATCGAGGATCCTCAATGTCATATTACTTTCAGATATCAGGAAAATGGAGGCGTAGGAAAGGCTCGAAATCATGGAATTTCTCTCATGAATAAAAAGAGTGATTATCTCATCTTTCTCGATAGTGATGATGAACTGATAAATAATATCATCAATATCTGTCTCGAAAAATGGTGAGAACTCAGGAATGAATGAGTCTACGAAAAAACACTGGGGTTTTATTTTCTCTGTGAAGATGAGAATAAAAATATTATTTGAGAAAAGAAGATTCTCAGATGAGAAAATGAACGAATTTTAGGTTATGAAGACTATCTTTCATGAGCTATTAGTATCGAAATGTGACTCATGACAAAAAGTTCCATCTTTCTCGAAGATCCAAAGCTCAGGTTCGAAGAAGATATCACGACCGAATGAGTCATGTGGGCGAAAATGTGGAAATATATGTGAATAAATAATTTTGAAATACGTATACTCGATACTATCGGAAGGCTCTACCGGATACATCACACTGGAGAAAAGAAGATCACCCAAACCATTTCAGAAGAAAAGTTTCGGAAAAATGCCATTTGAAATGAAAGGGTCATCGATATCATTGGTGGAGATCTTTTAAAAAGCGGTAATATCACCTACTATCAAAATATCCTTATCCAATGAGCCCTCAACTGGTTTCTCTACTCAAAAAAAAAGCAATGAAGGATAATGCTATCAGAGGCATGGAAAACGAAAAAGAATTTGAAAATATGATGAATATGGATATTATCTCTCCTGCCAAAAAAAGTGCTCTTATTCCTTTATAAAAAATACAATGAATCTTAAAAATGTAATAACATGAATATGGCGAGCGGTATTTATGTGAGATCGTTATTTCAGATATTCTATCCTCGCAAGAATCGTAAACATACTCTATCCTCGCATGGTCATAACCGAATATGGCAAGTATCTTCATGCTGATAAAGAATTTCTCGACTATTATCATCGTTTTGAATGAAAAAGCTACAATTCATTTGATAGAAAATATACCATTCGCGAATTTCTCAAGCTTACAGAACGCCTTTCCTGAGATACTGTCGAAACTGGTGGATACAAATGAGCTACATCACATCTGATTCTCGAAAACATTTCCCCTAAAAAAACTCACCATATATTTGATTCTTGGGAATGACTGAGCAAGCCTGGTAAGGAAGATGGTGATTATTGGGGGGAAAATTCACTCACCACATGAGAAGATATCATACGTGAAAATCTCAAATCTTTTAAAAATGTACGTTTTTATAAATGATGGATTCCTGAAAAATTTCATGAATTAAATAACAAAGGAATATCTTTCCTTCATATTGATGTGGATCTCTATGAGCCAACTCGTGACTCACTTGCATTCTTCTATCCCCTTCTGCAGTCTGGATGAATCATCGTCTGTGATGACTATGGATTTATTACTTGCCCTGGTGCTAGAAAAGCAATGGATGAATTTGCAAAAAAAGAAAATCTTACGATCCTCGATCTTACAACAGGTCAAGGAATAATTATTAAACCATAGTAACATGTCTGACACAAATCTCTGGGATCATCATCAAAACGAAAATCGTGTATCTCTCGAGGAATGATATTTTAGACAGGATTTCATAAAACGCGAGATCTGAAAAAGAATTGTTCCGGGTGGGAAAATTTTAGAAATAGGCTTTGGAGATGGATATCTCTTAGCTGAGCTTTCGAAGTGATGATACTCTGTCATCTGACAAGATCTCTCAGAAGAAAATATCTCACTCACGAAGAACCAATGGAAAGATGCAAACATCGATTTTCTCCTCGGAGACGAATCAGGAAAGCTATTAGTAGAAGATAATTCACTCGACTGATTTATCGCATCAGAAGTATGTGAACATATGACAGACGATGAGCTTGTTATATTTGTAGGAGAACTCAAACGTGTTATGAGAGAGTGATCTCAGGCAATAATCACCGTTCCTTACCATGAAAATCTTGCTCGCATGACTCAATTTTGTCCTCATTGTAGTAATTCATTTCATACTTGGTGACACAAGCAATCTTGGAACGATGAAAAAATAGAGAAGGTTTTTAGTGGATTTAGTGATCTCAAGATTCGTCGATTTATGAGCCTGGGGCGCACTCATTCTGAAAACTTTTTTATTCGTACTGTCGCAAAGTGACTTGATCTACTCTTTTGAATAAAACAAAATTCATTTGAATTTTTACCCTCAAATTATCTGATCATATTAAAAAAATAATTGCAATTTCTATTTTCTAAATAAAAATTCATTACACGCGATACTGCGAACTCGGGTTCACTTTTCGAGAGTGAATCCTTTTTTTGTGTAGAATTCTTCCATTTTTTCATACGACGCATATTCGTATGGATATCCCCCGAGCCAATCTTCGATATCGATAAAAAAGTCCATTCCACGAAGTGCATTCTCACGATAATTTTTGATATAAGAAATTGGATTTTTTCAAAATGCGATGAGTCCAGTGATAAGATAGGCCGTGTAGAAAAACTTTATAAAAGGTCGAAAGAGTTTTGAAGAACTATAAAATCTCTTCATCTTCACCCAAAATGGACTCGTTCCCTCAAGAAGAATTTTACTCTCGTTATAGATAGCTACGTAGAGCTGTCACTTCTCTATCACCAGTGAAGTAATATTTTCAAGTCCTTTCCACATATCGCCCGAATGATGAATCACTCACCAGCTATAGACAATATCA
>JANOWM010000061.1:0-21525 GCA_031417875.1 Candidatus Altimarinota bacterium | reverse complement strand
TACCCTTGCGAAGTAATATTATCTAAAGTTTTCTCCTTCTATGACACTAAATTCTTTACGAGATTCTTTTCGTGTTCCGTCATTATAAACGATAGTAAGAGTGACAGTATATGTGCCAGGGTTGATAAATACGTGAGATGGCGCTGGTTCTCTGAGAGCTGTCGAATTATCCCCAAAAGTCCAAATATAGTCTTCGATATTCGCTTCTGAAAGTGAAGGAGTAAAATCTACTGGAACCCCTACAACTCATGGTGAGATGCTTGGAGTAAAATCAATAGTACGTGGATTATCCTTGAGGACGATTATTTTCTTGGTACTTGATTCCTCACCACGATCATTTACGATAGTAAGTTGTATTGTTTTCTTTCCAGAAGTTTTATATTCGTATTGCTGTATAGCGTCACCACTGATGGGTGGACGACCATCACCAAAATCATAGACGAACTTTTTGATTTCATTATTTTCTGATTCAGATAGTGAACCATCAACCGTTATAACCACCGGAACGTAATCTCTGGGGCTCTGTATCGTTATGCGAGGAATAAGTGACTTATGTTCGATATCAAAAATTACGGTTTCATCCTGAAATTTATCGTCATTTCATTTGCTGACATTTGGAGAAAATGTATAGCGAATATTCACGACATAACGAAGTGGTTCAATGAGATCAAAAGTTACCTCCTCCCCTTCTTTTTCTTCTATTTTTTTCCCATCTGAAAGTTTCCAGCTCGTTTTAGAAAGACGGTAATCAAGATTTTCACTCGTAACATCTCGAGAATCGAGGAAGATCTTTGTAGGAGGAATAGTATCTTTTATGATATATGCCCTGAGTTTTGGATCGTACGTTTCAGGAGTATTGAGAATTTTTCATTTTTCATCAGTAATTTTTGCATTTCTTGAGATAATGAGGGGCGGGTCAATAGAAATTGTTTTTTCGAGTGTTCGAAATTCTTGGTTTGCGAGTTCGATACGTGCGCGTAGGAGGTAAGAGTTATAGTTTCAGAAAGTATGTTCGCATCGAAGAGATGTTCATTTGCATATGATAGAGCCATCATCGAGAGTCCAAAGAACAGAAACAATATCGGAATCAGGAAAACTCAGATTTTTTACCTCAAAAGCATATGTTAATGATTTATAAGGGTCTTGTGTGAGGGAAATGGAGCCGGTAAATGAATTATCCGTTTCATTTTCTATGAGAAATATTCTATCCATGTCGTTTCAGAAAAGTTTGAGTCCAATAATCTGTGGGGTAGAAAGAACTTTTTCAGTAATAAAAGGCTTACTGATTTCCTCATTCGTTGCTTCGTAGAGCCAACGAGGATTTCAAAGATTTCTGACGTTTGAAGCATCGAGTGTTATTATGTCTTCGTTGTTCCTATTTTTTTGTTTTTTGAGAGAAATAAGTCCACGGATATCTACAGGCGGAAGATTCATCGGTATTTCTTTCGGTCGCCCGAGATTATCTACTCAAATATAGGTTCAACGCAGAGAGTAAAGTCGAGTAGTATCAAACGTACAAACAATGCCATTTGAACTTGTTGGATTCGATCACTTCACAATGGAAGATCCAGAATTGCAGATAGCCCCATCAAAGTTTATTTCATAGTTATTTATGCGTATAAGGTTTGATTTCTCTATAGCAAGGGCATTAGAATCTATTTTAAACTTGAGAGAAATAGGTCCAAGAAGATTATTGGTTGTAGAAAGATTGGCGTATTTTTCGGTCAAAGGATTGCTCGCGAGAGTTGCGTCATAGATACTAATTCTTCATTCAAGATTCACAAAGTCTGTCGTGCTCAAGATTTTGAAAAGATAGGCCCAAAAAGCAAGAGATGAGAATAAGAGGATGGCAATAAAGACAACTAAAATCCATGAAAGTATCTTTTTCCGTTTCAATTCTTTTGGTGTCCAAATGGCCCTGAAAAGAATAATAATCCATGCAATAGAGAGAACAAATGTGATTACTCCAAAACTGAGCGTAATGAGTCTTTTGAGGATATTGGCAACATCATTCGGATTGATGCCAAAAGTCGTCACAAAGAATTGTGCCTGTTCAGGATGCAGTACTATATACGCAAGAAAACTTCAAAAGAAAATAAGGGCTACGAGAAAAATGGATCCAATTCATTTGAGTATGAGAACTGGATTTATTGGCTCTTTTGGTTTTTTTGGAGGAGGTGTGCCTGAGGGGCTTACTTTCTCATCGATGATTCATGGAGAAGTCGGCCCGTGAGAAACATTTATCTCTTGGGAGGCTCTGATGATTTCTTTGAGTAAAGAAGATTCGGGAGTAGGGGGAGTATCAGTCATATATAAAAATATTCTCTTCCAGTATATTGAAAGAGAATATCGAGTCAAACGGAAGTACAATTACTTAAGCCAGTCTGGTATATGATCGTGAGTGCCTTCGTTTGATTTCACGGTACTTATTTTTTTTGGTTTTACTACTTTCTTCTTTTTTGGAATACTTTCTTCTTCTCCCTCATTTGCAGTTTCATCATCTTTTGATCCAGAAATAATACTAAGTAGTGATTCTCCGTCAACATCTATGGATTGATTTTCGTCAGAGGTAACCTGGGTGGTTTCGGTTGGTTGAGCTGATGCCACGAGCCAGTCAGGAAGAGTTTCATCTCCTATTGTTTTTTTAGGAGCTTCAGTTTCTGGAGAGACTTCTTTTGTTTGATTATTGGGATCAAGAGATAGCCAATCTGGCATATTATCTTCACGCTCGAAAACGGGAGGGAGGGTGAGATCATTTGAGATCATTGCTGGAATTTCTTCTACCGCTGGACTTATTTCGATTTTTTCTTCAGTATCTCAAAGAGTGAGAGAGCTCTTTTCCTCGGCAATAACGTCTTCTCAGATAGTTGGATCTTTCACTAAAAGGATATCTTCCACGGTTTTCATATCCTCGAGTCTATCATCAGGAAGCCCTGGTATAGTCGATAGTGTAGATGGAGCCTGGATGATCTCCTCTGTATGAGTTTCTAGGATTGGAGTTTCTGTGTTTGAAGCGTCTGTTTCTGGAATAACTATCATCTCAGAAGAAGGAGTTTCTTCTATTTTAGGAGGAGCGAGAGGAATTTCAGTCGTACCCTTGAGCCAATCTGGTACAAGATTTTCTTCGGGCGCAGCATTGTTTGGCTCGATGGTAACTGGAATTTCATCTACTGTGGGGGGAGTAGGGGGAATAATGATGGAATCAAGGGGATCATTCGGGGTTGATGATTGTTGGATAGGAGTGAAACTCACAAGGGGATCAATAACAGGTGGTTTCTCAGGTGGGGTATTTATAATAAGGCTCTCTGTCGGTTCAATAATGGTAGAGGTATTTATGGAGGAAGATTCTTGTTTTTTCGCATGAAATACTGAATCGATGAGAAAATCCTGAAACCCGATATTTTGATTTCTTCGAGAAAGTCTGTAAAAGAGATACGCTAAAAGAATTACAAATATAATGACGCCGAGAAGAATGAAAAATATACGGACAACTCCAGAGATAAGTGAGAGAATTCATGATTGTTCTTTTTCAGGAGTTACTACAGATGGTTCTCCAGAAGTGACAGCAGGAATAATTCCGCCATTGAGAATAGTGATAATTTGATTTTTTATGTGCAGTTTATATTTATTTTCTATAGTATCGTCTACTTCTACCATCTTCAGTATATCTTGGGCAAGAATTTTATTCTCAGTCAGAAGTGTCGGATGCGACTTAATGAGTTCGAGTTTTTCGAGGATAATAGTGCGACTTTTGCTCGAAGTTGGAATAAGTCATTCTATGAGTTTTGCAGCTAAGGTAACATCATCTGTTGCCTGAGAGTCCCCAACCAAAAGAGCATCGAGTGTTTTTATAAACTCTCATTTTTTCTCATCTGAGATATTTTGTATTTCGATTTTTTCCTGAAGCTCTATGAGCGTTTTTGCTTTTGAGAAAGAATCATCCCAGTTTTCGATGAGCGTATTGTATAGTTGCATCAGAATAATTCTGTTCTCATCTTCGATAGATCTGATAAGTCCTGAGAGGGTATCGAGTTCCTTTTTGTCAAATTCAGTGAGTTCCGAATTACCAGCCACCAATGATACTCCAGATCCAGAATTTTCTTCTGGGAGATAGTCGAGAACGAGTTTTATATTTTCTGAATACGTGATGACATTTCAGCTAAAGACACTTACTTTCATGATTCGATTTCGTTTTCCATTGATTCCGAAATCTTGCATACTAAACACTGATCCATCCGAAAGAGACGCTGTTTCAGTATTATCTACATCATTGTCACCGATACCATCGAGGTCACTATCGATCGAAATATCTTCATCGATAACATACTTAGTTCCAGGATTTCATACGAGAGAAATAAGAACCTTTTGTCCAGGTCCACTGATATGAATGGTATTGTCGAGAGAAAGAGGGGAAGACTGGTAACCTCCTCATGTTCCAGTGAGGTCACGAACATCTTTCATATCAATAGGAGTGCTACTATTTTCTGTATCAGAACTTGATATCGTGAGCGTTCAAAGATTGGTAGCGCCACTGTCTACTTTTCCATTTGGGATCGTAATTGAGTAAAGAGATTCAGTATCTTCTGTTCCAATTCTCCAGAGTGCTTTTTCATATGATCCTTGGCTCGCATTCAGGAGATAAATATCACCATTTTGGAGTTTGAATCCATAGAAGGCAGCTTTGAGAGGGTTTTTTACGGTGATAGTTTGGTATTTTGTATTTGAAACACCGTTATAAGTAACACGAACCTTCATGGTATAGGTTCCAGCATTCTGGTAGATATAATCGACTGATGGATCTGGACTTTTTGTTACATCCATTTTTCCATCTCCATCAAAATCCCATGAGTACTCTGATTTTGGAGTAATACTCGTTCCAAGAATCGTTTTTGCATCGACAGAAAAGTGATTCTTTTCTCATACTTTTGAAAGTTTTGGTGCTGTAAGGGCTATCAGAGGAAGGGACACATTTCCATTTTGATTATCTATAAGGAGTGGTGCCTGCTCTGTTTGACTATCAGTACTATTGATTCTACCCCCATCGTTATCCTCGAGGATAACTCCAAAATAGTATTTTTCAGTAATATTTGGAAGAACAAAGGTAATTTCATTCTTTTGAGTGATTTGGACATTCTGAGGTTCTTTATCACTTTCTGTGGTGTAATACCATATGTAGGAAGTGATAACGCCATCCGCGTCTTTTGCTCCATTTACTGTGACTTTTACGAGCAGTTTTTGTGCATCCTTCTTAGCTCCATCAATAGATGTCGATATGCTCGTAAATTCAGGAGGCTGATTTTTGAGCGCAATCATCTGAGTCGTAGTATGTGTAGCTCCGTTTGATCAACGGACTGTGAGTTTTACAGGAAAACAACCAAGATCACTAAATTTTTCACTTAAATACGGAATTGTTTTTGTTTTTCAGAAGTATTCCCACGTATAAGAAAGTCCAGAAGTGAGTCCATCGATATTGAGAGATTTAGATGCGTCAAAATTCGAAAGTTCTCCACGATTGAGGACTATTGCACCGTTGGCACATGCAGACGGATCTTCATAGGCGGTATTACTTCCATTTGAGACGTAAATATTCGCAAAAGGACTTCATGCGTCTGTTGCATAAATGGTTCTTGCTATTTGGTTCGATTCAGTTCAATCTTTGTTTTTTACGACCAGTGTAACCTTATATACGCCAGTTTTATCGAAAATATGTTGTATTACCTTTTTATTTCCACTTTTTGGAGCACTTCCATCTCACATGTTCCATTCATAAAAACTCGCATTCTCAGATCGGGCAATAAAACTTACCGTCGTTCAAAGTGGTCCGACTTCAGGAGTAATAACGAGTCATACAGAAAGAAGAGATACAACTTCAAATGTTTTCTCAACGGTCGTCACTTTTCCATATATGTTTGCGACCGTCAGCGAGATAGTATGAGTTCATTTTGTATCAAAAGTGAGTTCTCATTTAGAAAAATCTTGTTCGGGCTTATCAAGTGAAACCACTTGTCCATCAAGTCTCCATGTAAAAGTAAGTCACTTTCTAGAGATGGTATCAGGGTCATAGCTTTTAGATGCATCAAATATGAATGTATTAGGCTTCTCTATACTCTTAGGAGTAGGAGTATTCATATTAACCACTGGCTCTCGTGATTCGATCGTTATAGTTTTCGAATCAGCATCAGTACTTCCATTTGGGTTTCGTGAAGTGAGAGTTACTATATAATCCCCAATGGCTTCGAATTTATATGCGAGAGTAGTTCCAACTCCAGATTTTAAAACCTTTTTATTGTTCCCATCTTGGATGCTCCATGAGTACTCGACATTGTTTTGATTCGTAAAATATGAAAGAGCTCTAAAGTTCATATTTTCACCTACATGACTAACAGGGGAATCGATTTGTATAACAGCAATAGGATCCATGATCAAGAGCTGAAACTCTTTTGTAAATACTTGATCTCCATTTGTCTTGATGGTGAGTTTGATTGGATATTTTCCTTGGTTTGTATAAAGTTGGCGTTCGATAATAGGATTTCATTTATAAGTGATGGTATTCCCATTTCAAAAATCCCATGTTGTTTCAGAAATTGTTCCATTTCAGATAGCTCGAGAGGCCGTTGCATCAAAGAGTACTCACATATTTCCAATATTTGGATTTATCTTGAGACTCGACATATTACTGACATTGACTCCATTTATCAGAAGAATTATTTCTCCGAGTCTTGGTTTTACTTCGATTTGTTTTTGGACTGTAAGAGGAAGAACATCGATTTTTCATTTACTGTTTCTGCTGGTCGAAAGAACATCGAGAAATACGGCAAAACTTCCTTCTTGTGTGAAGGTATAAGTGAAGCTTGCCCCACGTCCGAGCTCTATTCGTCGTCCACCATTTCAACGCATCCACCATATGTAGTTTCAGCTTTCTGGTGTGACTCACGAAGGATCACGAATATTGTTTGCGTGAAATGATACGGTCATTGGAGCATTTCATTCACTCGGAAGAGCACTCACGTCCCCCGTAATGGTCTTGATCTTTGCAGAGCTGATAAAGGTATTTACTCTTGATAACGCTGTTCCTACAAGATTAGTCGCGGTAGGGTTTTTGATAGCGACATCGATATCGATGTCGACTGAACGCTTTGCTGTATCATTTTCAGTCCCATCAACTCAGACGTCAGGAAGTCTTTCGTATGCAGCCTGAAGGAGAGTTTTGAGATTTTGAAGACTCGAGACTTGGGCTGATTTATTTACTCGTAATTCTCATTCGATAGTTTGTATAGCAATTCTGAGTTTATTTTGGTAATCGGCGAATGTTTCATCACCTTCTGCTGCATAACTATCTTCTACGAAACGCCACTCTATGGATGCTCACTTCGTCTTATCGAGAAGCGTAATAGCCCAATTCACGATAGAATACGCAAACCACATCAGTGCCATGCCGAGAAAGACGTAGAGAATGATATTTTTTGATTTTTTCACCTTTTCTTCATCTCATCCACCGATCATAATCTGAAATCCGGCATATATAATATAAATAACAGCAATGATACTAATGAATCCAAGAAGGTAGATGACAATCTTTTGAATAAATTCTGAAATGGGCATATTCGTAAAGTTTCCTCAGAGTGCTAATTCTGCTACCGTCAGACCTTTTTCTATCGTACATGAGCCATCAGCACAGTATGGAGGTTCAGTGGTACAGCTGGAGCTAAAAATGAACCAACTATTACATGAGCCGGCAAAAGTGATATTATTCGCGGAGATAAACACTCAGAGAGTGAAAATAAGTGCGAATATGATAGATTTTAGTGTATTCATAAAGGGCGAATATAACTCATCCTATCATATAAAAACAGGAAAAGCAATTTTTGGAACTATTTCTCACAATCACTTCAGACTCATCCTCAGAAATAGATGGAAAGTGTACAGGTAATATTATGAGAGAGACGCGTTCATATATTCTCTATATCTATATTTTCTGTTCTGTCAATATTTTCAATGAGAAAGGCATTGAATTCAGGCTTGAGTCAATAATCGAAAGTCATGATTTTTTCGAGCGGATCAGGGATAAACGCATCAAGTTTTGTTCTCGAAAGAACTTTTGAAAGAGGTTTATCTTTCCAAGTCGAGTAAAGTGCTGGTTTGGGCGGAATAAGATATGGATATGTTTCCTGTACGATTCTGATAGCATCATCTTCTGTGAGATAGCTAAGAAATGTGGCAGCAGCTTCGCTAGATTTTGAGTTTTTTGAGAGAGCAAGATATGGATAGCGAGCTTTATTTACTTTTTCTCATGCAGTTGACTCGCCGGGGATAGGAGCAGTGAGTACGAGATTTTCGATACTGTCACTTCCAACTCTTTTTGCAGACTTTTCGAGTTCTAGGGCTAAGCTTGGGAAGCCTATAATAAGTCAAATATCTCACTGCATAAAGGCATCATAGGTAGTATATTTTTTTTCTTCGAGGTAAGGGATTATATCTTTTATTCATTTTTCTCACGGAGTGATACTTTCTCCTTCGTTTGAATCTTGTGAAATTCATAGTGACTGAGTCTTGATCTTTTGGTAGCTTATATAGGAATTGAGTGCATTTTTCCCGCTTGAGAGATCTTCATAGCTATTATTCTTTCAAATACTAAATATGCTCATGATATCAGCACTGTTTGGTGTATAAGTAGGCCCAAGTCCAAGGTTAGTAGGAAAAATACTGGTACCTAAGTTTTTTTCAGAAAGTATTTCTACATCATTCCATGTCACCGGAACTTCACGTATAAGGGCCTTGTTATAAAATATTCACAGCGTTTCAAAGCCGATAGGTATTCACATAATTCCCTTGGATTCGAGGGATCAGGTGAATAGGCCAAGGAAAATATCAGCATAATCTCGCTCAAAATCAGTTTTTGTAAAAAAACTTACTGGAATTTCTTGTCTTTTGGATTCGAGAATTCGATCTTCTCATGAATTCATCATAAAGATATCAGGACCGAGAGAATCAGTGAGTGTGCTCAGAAGGAGTGTTCGATAGAGGATTTTATCAGATGTTTTTTTCTCGACGATAATTTTCATATTTCTATAGTCTGGATAAGACTGATAAAATCATGAGATAAGCTTCGAGTAATCTTCACTTGATCCTTGATTAATCCATATAGTAATGGACTTTGGAATGAGTGGATCTACTTTATTGTTCGTAAGCATACGAGCTCAGACAATGAGCGCAAGAATGCAAAGTGCGAGTCATGCGAGAAAAATAATCTTTTTGAGAGACATAAAAATGAAAAGTATAGAGTGAGTATAGTGAATTTCCTTAAGAAATCTAGTTTTTTATCTTTGATTTTGCTAGAGACATGCTGGTAAACATTTGGGTCATAGATCACTTCGTAAGGATATTCTTTGGATAAAATTTTCCTCATTTTGATCCGACAATGTAAGCGTAATTTTGGATATAACCAAATGACGGATTCATAGGATCATTATCAGTGTAGACCTTGAGACTCGATGGATTTTTTATGCCGGTGAGTTTTGAGACTATTTCAGCAAATTCCTCCTTGGTAATGATTTTCTCACCAAATGCATAATTTCCATCGAGAATTCACTTTCTATATGCAACGAGAGCATATCACTGGAAGCTATCCCCGATAGGAATATCTAGAAAATGACTTGTTCCAGATGCCGGCTCTATTTTATAGTACTTCATCAGGCTCATAATTGCCTCATTCTTAGTTACTGCTTTCTTGGAATCAAAAGTTTTTCCGTCTTGGAAAAGACATTTCGTATCTATGAGTGGATAGAGGATTTTCCCGAGAGAACTTTTTTCTCCCACATCAGAAAACCTCTTTTTTGTACACACCTCTTTTGCTCATATCTCGAGTGAAGCGACATTTACAACAGCTTTAGTCTCATCTTCTGTAGTATTATTTGATGTGATATTTGTTTGGGATTGACTTGTTCCTCAAAGATACGTATGAATAAAAACGAGAGGGTGGATAGTATATTTCTCAGCATTTTCTTTTCAGAGTCCGCTATTAATAGCATCAAAGAATCACAGTCATTTTGCTCTTGCTTCACTACTCGTAAATGGCCAATAAGGGTGAAATGGAGCAAGATCGGTATCTATTTGGATATGAAGATGTGGAGTGGTCGCAATTCCGCTCATTCAAACTCGGCCAAGTATTTCTCATTTTCGAATTTTTGTTCCTTCTGTGACCAAAATCTGAGAGAGGTGAAGATATCCAGAGTAAAGCGTCACATTTTTTCATCCATATGGAATCCCATCATGACGTATCACAACAACTTTATTTCCTGTACTGTCAGCCTCAACGGTTCGAATCACTACGCCGTTTGCTATGGAAAGTATAGGGGTTCCAATCGGAGAACGAATATCGATCCCGAGATGGCTCCCATCATTTTCTCGGTAATTGAGCTTATAACTCCCCATGTAAGTGGTTATATAGGTGTATCTCGCGATAGTAGCCATTTTTGAGATGTTCACTTCGTCTATGAGTAGTAGTGGATCATATTGGGGAATAGGAACAAATTCACTGATAGGTATATCTTCAAAACGACGTGTTTTATTTTGATTCTCCACTTTTGTCCAGTCAGGAACGTAACTAATAGGAAGCACGGTTCCATCAAAAGGATCAGAAGTTATCTTTGTATAACTATCGCTTCATGCATTCATATAAGGAATCCATATTTCGCGGACGGAGAGAAGTGATCATAAAAGACAATTGCATATCCAAATAGATATGATACTATATTCGGTCCATGTGAGTTTTTTTGCCCTTTCCATGAAAGATAAAATAGAGAGATAATTCTAGACTATCATATCTTTTTAAAATATGCAAAAAATATATAAGAAATTTTGTAAAGCCCTTCCTCTTACGCTTCTTTTTACCTTCTTAAAACTTAGATTTCCAATTAGTGAGAGTACTATAGAGAGTGACTTCTCTATTTCTCTTTCCTTGCCAACGGACAATACTTGATACACGGAGCATGCCAGTTCAAATGGTTGTAAGCTGAATCTCCCTGGTAAATGGAGTAAGACAATTTGGTTGAGAGAGGGAACTACAGTAGTCAATAGGAATAACGCTTCCACTTTGCGCAAAAAAAGCATATCCATCGAGCCAGGTTCTATATGATGTTCTATATGTTGGCCAGTCTGTTATGTAGTCAATGTTTGCCATTCACGAAAGATACCATGCGCCATTTTGAGTATATAGCAGATACGACCCACTTACAATATCATCAGTTCATAGGGTATTTCCGATACAAGTACTTGTATAGTTTTCCACCTTCCAGCAATTGGTTTTGTCACTTGAAAAACGAAGCCAGTTAGTATTTCTCAGGTTGGTAACTCATTCTATTCATTCACGTGCAAGATTAATGGCCCTGATAGTATCTTCTGTATCTTTTGCGAAACTGCTTCCCGAATCGATAACCCCGAGCATGCTTCATATTCAAAGACCCATGATTGCCATCATAGCTATAAGCTCGATCATGGTAGCTCATTTCTTACTGATTTTCCCCCGAAACGGTATTTGCATTTTTTGATTCTTTTACGATAGTGAATACCTGAGTATAGACAAGGGAATCATCCAATCAGTAGAATCTTATAGTGTAGAGATTGATTCCTTCTTTCATAGTTTCTGTTTGTGTATTTGCAAAATAGTACCATTTACCACCTCACGAAAGGAATTTTTGAAGACGATAGTCATTCACCATAATGTATTTAATAGCATCTTTTGGGACTGTTCATTCCACACGAACAAGAGATTCAGTTGTCTTATATGGATTTTCCGTTGGAAAAGTAATCGGATAGTCTTTGTTCGATATCGGAGAATTATCAGGCAAGAGTCGAGAAGATACCTGAGCAACCGTTCATTTTGAGGCAAATACGGATATCACAGAACGTTCGAGAAGTGATCAATTTTGCGCATAAGCTTTATAGACAATATTGATAATCTCAGAAGTGGCAGGTATATTTTGAAGAACAAACGTTCCATTAACTGGACTCAAAGTTGCAGTCGTGTCATTTATGGTAACCTTTTTTACTTCCGGTGATAAAATATTTCCCATAACAGCAAAGGTGCTGTTTTTTATAAGTACTCCATCAAGAGGATCTGTGAGTTCAATATATTTTCCAGGCGACGTTAATGGAAGCAAATCTCCAGTTGCTCCCAGTGAGATAGTTTCTCATGAAGAAGTTTTCTTAGCTGTAGTGCTTTTGAGAAGCTCAGCACCGTTATTACGAATGAAGAGTTCCTCAGAGGCTATTGATTCATCGATTACTCCTATGAGGGCATCCAAGTTTCCATTTGGGTTTGAAAGGTCAGACCCTGCTATCATGATACGTTTTCACGCCTCGAGGATTGTAGATCCATTCTTTGTTTGAATAGTAGCAGATCAACTAATCATATATGCCGTACTTGAAAGATTATTTTGTTCTACGAGGATTATAGATCACGGTTCAGTGACGGTGCTCATAAACTTTAATTCCGTCTTCGTACTTCCTCCAATGGTAGAAATCCATGCTCGTCATTTTGTGATTGCAAGAGTGTTTCCACTTTCGGTGTGAGATTTATATGCGAGTTCTGTTGTTTTGTCTATATCGATGCTCAGGTCTTTATTTTCTGCACGTGCTCAGCCGACTTGTACTGACACAGATTTATCAGTAGCATAAAGTTTCTCTACTTGACTTATGCGCGCTTTGCTCGCACTACTCATAGATATATAAACAGTACTATCGGCAAAGGGAGTGACGTTCAAAAATTCAGAACCTTTATCATTGGTACTTCCAGAAAACATTTTTGAAAGCAACCAAATGACAAAAAGAGCAGAGATAATTCCCCACCAAATCCAACGAGTATT
Source organism: Candidatus Altimarinota bacterium (assembly GCA_031417875.1). Taxonomy (GTDB): domain Bacteria; phylum Patescibacteriota; class Gracilibacteria; order BD1-5; family UBA2023; genus JABFSX01. The sequence continues at coordinate 8,662 of JANOWM010000061.1, read as the reverse complement.
TGATTTATTTCCACGAATAGTTCGGTCATGCATAGTGGCCATAGAAAAAAATATTATTTTGTAGGAAGAACAGCTTCTATTACAGCATAGGTCGCATCTTTTCATTCAGGAGTCCTTATGCTCACAGTATCGCCAACTTCACATTTATGGAAAGTAATGGCTGCGACGAGGACGTTGTAAGTCCGACTATCAGTAACAATATTATATTTGTCACCATTTTTTGTTATTACTCAGACATGACTGGCATAAGGAATTTCATCAATAATTTTATATTTTATTTTCCCATTTCCTTCGATAGTCGCTTTCAGTCGACTTCACTGTACGAGAAGTGATTTTGATGCATAGTTCTGAGGGACAGGATAAATGGCACCATCTGAACCGAGCATTCATTCTCCAGTAAATACTCATTCAATGATTTTTGAGTCTCATGAGTCGTATGAGGAAAGTCCAGTGGTATCAAATTCTCAAAGAGATCAACTATTTTCGCCAGCAAGGGACGATATAATCTTTTTTGCAGACTGGATAGATATATGTGCTGATTGTATGAGGTCCCTGAGAGCCTTAAGTTCCGATGAGTAATCTGACATTAGTTGAGTAGTAAATGACTATGGCGAATTATAGTTTTTTTTCGTGAGAAGTCGAGATATTTTTATTGACTCATTATAAATTTGATGAATAATTATTCAAAAAATCAATAATCTCTTGATGAAATACGATAGCAAAAAGCCATCACATACCAAGAAAAGGTCAAAACGCAATCTCAGATGAGCCTTTTTTACTTCTTTTAGAGTTCATTATGAGTAAAAAACATCCATAAATACTTCCGGAAATATAGGCAAATGCAAAACTTGTTATCCCATGGAGACTTCAGAGGGTGAGTCATGTAAATAAAGCAATTCGAAGATCTCATCCGCCAATCCATGTTGGAATTTCGAGTCCACGCGTATCCGTTTTATCGGGAGATTCCTTTTTGTGGCTTACCAACTGCCATAACTCCGTGAAGATAAGAGTGAAGTAACTGAGTAAAAGGCGTAAAAAAGATGCAAAGTCTTTCCTTTTTAAGAGGTAACTACCACCCGGTATAAGTATCTGTAAGAAGAAAAAACTATAGAGGAGAATTGCTGATGAAATATGATCAATTATAAGTGTATGAAAAGTAGGATAAGTATCTTTATCAAAAAATACTGATAAGTCTTCGTTGTAGTAACCAATAAATAAAGAAACGAAGACAAGAAAAATAGCAGGAAGCATAATTTCGTCAGGTATCTCCCGGTATTTTAGGTCGTAGGATATGTAGACGCCAACGACCCAAGTACAAAGGAGTCAAAATATGAACTCACTATCTAAAAGAGTAAATCCTAATTTTAAATATCCGTATCAGAAAAGGGTAAATATTACTCCGAATGAGAGCTCTAATAGTGGATAAAAGAGGGGAATCTTTGTTTTACAGGATCTGCATTTTCACTTTTGAAGCAAGTAAGAAACTATAGGTATGAGTTCTAAAGCACTCAGAGTGTTCTCGCATTTTGGACATTCACTCCTTCCGGTCATTATTCATGGTTTTTTCTGATGTATCCGTTCGATAAGAACACTTGAGAAACTTCCGAATATGGTTCAAAGGATAAACAATAGAGAGTAAAAAATCATAAGTATGAAAAGTATAATAAGTTATATATTCAGAGAATGTAGAATTGCTTGTCTCATTATGGTGATATCATCAGAACTGATATCTTTAGCTCAAAATATTATTTCTAGTCTTTTCTCAGTAATGTTCTTATAGATGTACTGTATGATCAGAGAGTCGATGCCACTTATGTTCATAATTCCAAGAAGCTTAAGGATTCGTATTTTGAGTAGTAGATACTGAAAATCACTCGGAATACCAAAGGTATCAAAGCTAGAAATGACCCAATGATAATCATCGTAGATTTGAGTATAAGGCACGTTTTCAGGAATGAATGTATGAAATATTTTGATGATATCGAGAAGATTCATAATGGCAAGGTAATTCCATTCAATCTTGAGAACGGAATAAGAATTATGAACCTCTTTGATTTTATTTATAAGACCAAATCGTTCGATAGACATGTCAACAATATCTCAGATATCAAATCATTTATTTTTTGCGTACATCCACGAGTGGATTTTTCAAAATTCGCGACTGAAAAGGAGTACTCGTGTTTGATTGTCTCGAATTTTTTGTATCTGAAGAATGATAGCTTGTATTTTAAACACAGGAAAATTATTGAAGTATTAGCGAATAAGAATCTTCCCATCTACTACTTCAAAGTTCTTTTCGTAAACTCCTAAATTCGTTGTAATGTAGATAGTTCCATCACGAACAACAAACAGATCTTTTACTTCCTCATCCGTTTGTATCTCCAGTTGAGCAATGTAAGTAAGTGAGCTTATATCCTGAAATCGTTTTGAGTCTGGAGAAAATATCCATATGCGATTCCCACTGAGTATGTATACATAAGAAAGATTTTGACCGCCAATAATATGCGAAGGATCCTCTTGTCCTAATGTATATTCTCACGGAATTTTGTTGAGTATGAGTCATTTCGTATTTCATTCTGCTTTTCCAGAAACAAAACGCTCCATTTTTCATCAAGTATCCAAAAGATAAATACCACCATCAATTCCAAAATCAAGAATTGGAACTGGAAGATCTTCCATGATCCTAGAAGCTGAAGAAAATCAATTGAGTCCAGGGCGATGCCTAGAAATACTCTTCCCATCAGCACTGAGAGTATAAAGATTATTATTAAAGACCCTTATTTTCTTAGACTTTTCCCATCCATTTCCTCATGTTACTGTCACATAAGAAAAATCGTTTCTTTTTATTGTGAGCATTCTATCAGTTTCTGTGAGTATAAAGACATCGCCATCTTCTGAAAAATGAAAGCTTTTTGCTTGTTCTCATGCCGGATACGGAATAACTTTGCCTTCAGGTTCTCCCCGTGTATAAGCAATAATGGCTCACGCTTTTCATATGAGATTAAGCTTTTTATTGTATTCAAATACTCAAAGCGGAGAAATACTGAGAGGATCGTATTTTACGATAGAAGAAAGTCATTTGAGATCAATAGTTTGAATATCATTTACCTCCTTTTTCATGACTTCAATTCTTGAGAGAAGATCCTCAGTGTCTGCTATATGAACTTTTTCACTCCTTAGGCGAAAAAGTATTTCCTCGGCTTGTTTAATATTTTTTGAGAATGCCTCTTTGTTATTCGTTAGCTTTTGACTGTCAATAATAAGACTTTGTGCCTTCAGTAAGTCATTCTTCATATCTGATGACGTCGTGTTGATGGCGTTAAAAAGACTCCCTATGAGTGCAAATGCTAGAAAAAAAAGAATGATGACTCAAAATCCGAGTATGAGATACTGGATATGTTTTCTATTATTCTCAAAGTGGGTATCGAATACTGCTTTGGCATCTTTTAAAATTTTACTTTTTTGTATATGAGAGAGAATAAGAGTTCATTTGTCTCGAAAAATATCTCATTGCTTTCTTTTTGAAGTGACAACAGTATGCTCTTTCTGATTTCTAATACGGAAAATCACAGCGTGAGGAGATCATTCTTCCTCGAGAAGCAGATGTACGGACTCTTTAAAATCATCCTCGCTAAAGCCACTCATTTCTTCTAGGTTTGATTCAGAAAAAAGACTCGTGAGTGGAATATTTGAAAGATAGACGGTTCCAGAAGAAGGTATATCTCAGTGGGTGATGTACTGGAAAATGTATTTTGCTTCATCGTGGGATGATATTGTAGAAATATCTCACTTTTCTATAAGGATTCATTCTGTTTTTCCACTGCTACAGAGAGAAAGTTTATTTCCTATAAGAATACTGAGAATGCACGAAAGACTTTCCGAATCTTCTGCGGTGAGGCTTTTTATAAATTGATTATATCTTTCCGATACATAGGAAAAGTCATTTTCAATGGTTTCTTTATTCCATTCTATCTTTGAGAGAGTTTCGAGTATATGATCTTCTATAACACTGACACTACTTTCAGTAGTTCATTCAAGAATCACAAACAACGAAATTTCATCTCCAGGATTAAGAAGATGCGATTTTATGATACTTTTTCCTCCTACATGGTGAACTCGTGTAATCTCTAACATATAAATCTCTTTTAGAGGATATCAAATTTTTCAAGTGCTCAAGCTGCATCTTCTTTCGAAGTATCTGTTGCTTCGGCTTTTTGTACTTTTTCCTTTGCTTTTTGGGATTGAAGGGATTGCCATTCTATCAAATGTTTCTCGTTGAGACTTTTTATCTCTTCTTGGTATTTAACATTGAGTTCTTCAAGCTGCTTCTTTTCAGTAAAGAGGATATTGAAAAGTCTGTCGATTTGTTCATTCGTCATAGAAGGAAGAATGTCAAACCAATATTGTTTTTCATTGTTGTCTATTGATTCACTCCCGAGAATAAGCTCGACAAGTTCTGGATATTTCGCTGCAATCTCATCAAGAAAGGTAAATGTATGGTTATCGCGTGTAACTTGTGCCATATGAAAAGTAAATATGATAGTATGAGTATATAAAATATTGTCTTTTTCACAAATAAAATTCTCTTATTTTATTCATTTTCTTGATTTTTCACGTACATTCTATATCATTTTTTTATGATACAACGTATTCTCCTCTCATTTTTGAGCTTTTCTGCGAAGACACTTATCGCTCTCCATAGGCCTTACATTATTGGTATTACCTGAACGGTATGAAAAACCACCATTACAGAACACCTTGCAAAATTTTTGGAGTCGGTGTATGGAAAAGAGAATGTTTGATATTCTCTCCATCATTATAATGGAGAATATGGCCTTCCACTTACAATTATTGGTGCGAAAACAGGTGGAAAAAATATATTTCTTTGGGTGCTCGTATTTTTTCAGTGGGTAATTCGTCTTTTTACTCCATATCCAAAATATCTTATACTCGAGTATTGAATAGATCATCCAGGAGAAATGGACTTTCTTCTGGATATTGCTAAACCGGATATTGTATTTATAACCGAGATTGCACCAAATCACCTTGAACAGTTTTTGACTCTTGAAAACTACCGAAATGAAAAGCTTAAAATTACAAAAAAAACTTCATGTGTCATTGCTCACAGTTCTCAAAGACAGTATATAGACTGTGAGGCGACATTTTTCTGAATTGGTGCGATGGCGGATTTTGATGTTTCCCATGTTCGTATAGATGAAACTGGAACTCATGCAAAAATCAATGCCAAAGATACCTCATACCAACTCAATCTCCCAGTTTTTGGGGTTTTTCATATTGAAAACATTCTTCCACTCTATATCATCGCAGAAAAGTTTGGTATTGATGGAGCATCTGTAGGGAGATATCTAGAAGACTTTCGTCCTCAAAGTGGACGTTCTGGAATGATAGAAGGAATTTCAAATGCAACGATTATCGATGGAAGCTATAATGGTGGATATCTCAGTATACGAGAAGGAGTATCTGCACTCATTCCGCCCTTTTCTGCGGGGAGAATTATTCTGCTTCTTGGCGATATGCGAGAGCTCTGAAAAGAAACAGAAAGTATCCATAAGATGCTCGCTCATGATATGAATAACATTATTCCTCCGACAGCGGACGTGCACTTTTTTCTCGTATGACCATATATGGAAAAATATTTTGCTCCTTCTTTGGATACAAGATTTCATCCATTTGTGACTCTTTCTTCGGAAGAGGCATGAGAAAAAGTGAGAGATTTTCTTATGGAAAATGAAAAGATGAGAACGACTATCTTCGTAAAAGGAAGTCAAAATACCATTTTTCTCGAAGAAGCAATAAAGAAAGTTCTTCTCCACCCTAGTGACGAAAAACTACTTTGTCGACAGTCAAAAGATTGGATGAAAAAGAAACGAGCCTTTTTTGAGGGCGTAAAAAAAGATTTATAAATATTTTAAAGGATAACACAATCCGTTATTCTCCTTTTTATTATAAGTTTTCTTCTTTCCTAGAGAGATATATGGTAGGATAAGAGCATGACACATATTTCTTTTTTCAAAAAATCCATAGCTTTTCTTTTTACTTCTTTGATCCTAATGCCAGTTGGGTCATCTGCCATTGATCGTATTTCGGCATCCCGAATGCTCGATAATTTTAAAGAAAAAAATAAAGAAATTCTCTTTGATTCCATGCCTTTTACTGATACGAGTGCCAATGAGCTTATGGTCCATGAGTATACTATGAATGGACTTTTAGCACTTAAGTCTCGTATCAGTGGAATTGAAAAAGCCTACCAAATAAAAAAAGATTTGGTAACAGAAAAAAGGCAAACACTCGAAGAGGCACTGATGATTCTCGATAATTCTGTTAAGCAATCAGAAGATTCTATACAGGCAAACAAGGATACGATAGATTTTAAAACGAAATATTTGGATGAACTTGCTAAAAAGTGAGAGATTTTGAAAGAAAAAATAAACCATTCGAAGATAATACTCCTGGAATACGTAGCTCATATTTATTCGATCGGTAATACCATTTACACGCCAAAATCATCAGTTGATATTTTGCAAACACTCCTTTTGACAGAATGATCAACAGACTTTCTCTTACGAGACATGACGTACAAATCACTTCTGAGTGAAATGGGTCAAAAATTCCTTGATGAATATAAGATGGACCTAAAGGATTCCTATGTCCTCTCTACTCAAATAGAGAGTGAGATTTCGTCACTCCAAACACTAAAAAATTCACTTGCGTATCAAATGTGAATACTTATTTCCCAAAAAGAAGAAAGAGAAAAATTGATCGAAATGACGAAATGACAAGAAAAACTCTTTGATTCCTATATTCTTGCTGGAAAGAATGCAGAAATTGCTATAGATGATGCATGGCAGAATGCAAAATGAAAATATCAAGACACACTCGATGCGACACTCAAAAAATATGGATGTTGAGATGAAAGGATTACAGAAGAAGGCGCTAAAAAATGTCACCAAGCGAGGTTCTATTTTATGAATGAAAAGAAATTACAAGACACCTCTTTCCCAGATGGAACAGTGAATATTCTCAAATGGCCAATAGCATCACGAGAGATGTCGACCTACTATCGAGATACTGGTTACTATAATGCTTTTGGGAGTCAACATGATGCTATAGATATAAAAACGGACCAGTGAAGTTCAGTGTACTCGTCTGCTCCTTGATACGTCTATTACACACTTCTTCCAACTTCTGGAGGTTATTCCTATCTTGCCATTAAGCATCGCGATGGTTTTGTCACGGTGTATGGACATCTTTCAGAGATACTCGTTTCAGAGTGACAATTCGTGGAATCAGGAGAGATTATCGCAAAAAGCTGAGGACTTCCTTGAACTCCAGGTGCTGGTCCTATGACCACTGGTCCACATCTCCACTTCGAAGTATGGAAAGACAAAGAATCAGTTGATCCATTGAGGTATATGTCGATAGCACAAATTGATTATGCATATTTACCAGCCCGATATGAAGAAAAATTTATTACTGATATCGTCGAGAAAAGTGGAAATTCGAAAGATGCGAGTAAGTATGAGAAAAAATTTTCCATACAAGGTGATACAGAAAAACGACGTCAAGAATACCTTCTTTCTACCTATGCTACTCCTGATTTTCAAGACTGGAACCTTTGGATAGATTCGGCTCTTTCTGAGAATATTGATCCCAGTTTTCTCATGTGTGTATGATTGGCTGAGACAACCCTCGGGAATCACTTAAAAACTTCGTATAATATTTGAAATATTGGCAATACTGACTCTGGTGGGACCTACTCATTTGAAAGTCCTACAGAGTGAGTAGTATGGATGGCAAAAACTTTTAATAACAGATTCTTAAAAAAATATGATAAACTCTCAGAACTCTCACGTTGGTGAAATGAAGATGGTTCTATATATGCATCAAGCGGGGGGAATTGGCATAATAACATTATGAAATGTCTTTCAGCACTTAAGTGACGATTCGTAGAGGATGATTACCTCTTTCGAATTGCTCGTTAGGACTCGAGGTGTGAATATTTTTCTTCGAGCTTTTTGATCTGATCTATAGTCATCCTTTTTTTCTCCATTTCTGTTCGTACCACTTTTTCGGGGGCATTTTTTGTAAAAGATACATTTGCAAACTTAGCGTCAAGTGTCTGCAGGTATAGCCTTTTTTCTTCTATTTGTGTGAGAATTCGACTTTTTTCTTCATCAACTTTGGAACTATCTACCATAGTATCGACAAATACTTCGTAGTCTCATACGACGAGATAACTCCAAGTCTTATTTTTTATACTTTGAGTACTAATTGTGAGATTGGCTATCTTTGAAAGTCATGAGATGAGTCTCTTATTTTCTTCGAGATTTTCTTCCTTTACCTTTGGTGTTATGATGATGACATCACGCGCCTCTCCTGGCTTTATAGAATTTTCGGCACGGATACTTCGAATAGCTTTTGCTATCTGAAAGATGTCAGAGAGATTTTTTTCGATAGCAGTGTTTGATCCAGACATCTCTTCAGGCCAAGATGACGATGCTAGAATTTTTCCTTCTGTAATGTATCCAAAGAGGCTTTCAGTGATGTGGGGAATATATGGATGCATCATCGAGAGAATATCGAGGATACAGAGAGAAAGAACTTCCTTTCCGAGTGTAGTATTTTCTTTTTCTATTTTGTA